>DJVY01000026.1 GCA_002440885.1 Bacteroidales bacterium UBA6244 | reverse complement strand
GAGTTGGATTTTTTGAATGCGTAAACGATCAAAATGTGGCGAATCTACTCTTCGATACAGCGAAAAGCTGGCTCGAAAAGAAAGGATTGGAAGCCATGGATGGCCCGGTAAACTTTGGCAACCGCGACTATTTTTGGGGATGCCTGAAAGCAGGGTTTCATCAGCCCATTTTTAACATGCCCTATAATCCGGCATACTACAACGAACTGTTTGAAAACTACGGATTTAGAAACTATTTTGATCAGTTCACTTACAGACTTACGCTCGACTCCACCTTGCTGAACCCGATATTAAAGCTCAAGTCCCAACGTCTGAAACGAGATCATAAGCTCCGAATCACCAATTATAATAAGAAATCAGGTGACCAGATCGCAAGTGACTTTAGCGAGGTTTTTAACAAAGCCTGGGCACGATTTCCGGGAGTTGAACCCATCGAAGTTACTCAGGCAAAGGCACTTTTTTATTCGCTGAAACCTATTCTGGATGAGCGACTGGTGATATTGGCTCACTACGACAATCAGCCAATTGGATTTTTTATCATGATTCCGGACATCAACCAATTGATAACCAGAAATAACGGAAAAATGAACTGGTTCAATAAAATTAAACTGATACTTGATCTGAAAGTGTTGAAAAAATGCAACAGGGTCATTGGTCTTATTTTTGGAGTTATCCCCGAATTTCAAGGCAAAGGCATCGAAGCCGGATTGGTAATGAAATTTGCTGAAAATACTGAAGAAAGGCACTTTCCATACTCGCTTTTGGAGATGAATTGGATTGGTGATTTTAATCCAACCATGATGAAATTGGTAGAACTCATCGGAGGAGAAATCCACAAAACACATGTCACCTACAGGTATTTATTTAATCGCACCAAACCTTTTCACAGAGCTCCGGTTGTGAATTCAAACCAATAATCTATGGAAACCTTTCTTGCACTTTTCTTTATCGCCTTTTTGATTGTCGGAGCTGTTATGACTTACCGTCATAAAAAAATTGCCGTTAAGCAGTTCCTGATCTCCGAAAATATTTATCCTCAGCTTGTTATTGGAATTTATGTTGAAAAAACGAAAGGAAAATTGTCCGCCGTTAAAGTTCAGATCAAGGGAATTGAATCGCTGATTCTTGAAAAACTACAACTTGAATTGATTACACGGAAACGCGAATTCAATTACTATGATTTATCCGACAAAAACCTGGTGGATAGTCTTCCTCATAAACTAAATGAGAAACACAGTAAAGAGTTCTCTATTAATTACTCCGGTTTAAAAAGCCTCCTTGAGCAAGGCGAGTTACCATTTCGCACTTTTCGTTTTGTGGTGACGGATACGAATGGAAAAACCTACAAATCGCATGAGTTGGGACTGGACAAGAAATGGCAAATAATGCGCCCCGACAGCGGTCACTATAACTGAGATAAATGGTAAGTTTTAGTAAATAAAATCCCAACCAAACGCATCACCGCGTTTTTTGAACATGCATTTGTTGTTTAAGTTTGGTTGTCGGCCATGAAACAGCTCATAGTAATAGTTCCTCACATTCGGACTTTCGCTAACATGTTCACCAATGTAGTAGGTATGCGATCGGCCCGGAGGAAGCTTAAAACCAATGGCATCGGTGAAATTAACGTAAACAGCATTTTCTGCTACTGGTTCCAGAAGTAATTCTCCAACCAGATAACCATAGGCCGAAATAATACGTAAACCATTCAAATTCACATCTTTTGCGTTACTATTGATGTATATTTGCTTCTGGATATTAAGTTTCTCAACCCAGGCAGCATGATCTTTTGAATTCACCGCTGCCGCGTTAATCACCAAATTATCAAAAGGTTGATGGCTTTTCAAATACCCCGTTCCTTCCACAAACTGCGGCAAGTATTCATTTCCTAAACTATGCAAAAACAAAGTAAAAGCAGCAGATGAATTGTTTTCCAGGTAACTGGATCTGATTTGGTCTACGCTGTCGATAAGTGCATCAAAATGACCTGATGACACTTTCAAATTATCCAGCGAAGAGGTGAAATTCGAAATTACTGCTCCATCATCACGGCGTGATGGCCAGGCGAAAACGATAACCTGCACCCCATAAGTATTCTGAATATCAAGGCCTCTGACTGCAGCATGCAAAAATGTTTTTCCATCTCCATGCACGAAAACTACATAGTCAGCTCCCGGGTAATCATGTGCTTTAATATACCCTTTAATTGTTGATGGCACTATGGCAAAAGCACTATCGCTGTAAGTAACCATAAATGCCCGGATAGCGTTACTAATATCAACCTGATTGTAAAAAACTAGGGAGTCGGAGTTAGTTTGGAGGCGGTTCGTAACAACCAGAATTTCAGGATTGTTATAATGTTCAAAACCGAGCAAGGATTCAAGTTCCTGACCACCGACGACAGTAACCACAAAAAAACAAAGAACAAAGGAGTATATTTTCATCATGAGTTGGGAGTTAATAATTTGTTTATTAGTGAAATATCAAAAAAACCTAGTAATCCTGTGACAAGGGATGAATCATTAGTTCATCAATTACTACCTGACCAGGGGCTTCGGCGATAAATAAAACGGCCTGAGCAACCTGATCTGCTGTAAGCCATTGTTTTGTCACCGATTCAGGCTCTTTTACAGGATGAAAGGCGGTGTCGGTCAATCCCGGGTAAACTACGCTAACTTTGATACCGAAAGGTCTAACCTCTTTTCGCAAGGCTGAGAACAAGGCATCCTGTGCATATTTGCTAGCACAATACAGCGAACCACGTGCAAAAGTACGCTTCGAAACATCACTCGCCACGGCAATTACATGACCACTTCTCTCCTCCTTCATTCCTTTGAGGACAAGAGAGGTCAGCAGAAAAGAAGCTTTTAAATTCAAATCCATCACACGATCATAATCTGCCAGGGAAAAGTCTTCCATGGGACCAAAGATTCCACAACCTGCGTTATTTATCAACACGTTAACCGGCTGAAATTGATCAAGAAACGAAGGCAACTTTTGCAATACCTCTTCAGCGTTAGTCAAATCAATAGGCAAGAAATGTGCAGACCCTTCACCAGAATTGATTTCAGAGCAAATGGTTTCAAGTTTTAACCCATCTCGCGCCAGCAAGAGCACGTTATAACCAGATTTGGCAAACAGGTATGCCAGAGATTCTCCAATCCCTTGACTTGCTCCTGAGATAAGACATGTTTTCATTTGATCAGGTATTTAGATAAGTATAACCCTTTGTCAGTTGTCACAGAAAGCAGTTTGCGGACAAAACCACACCTGTATTTCAGCTGCAAGAGGCTATGACAAAGGCTAATACTCATGAGATGATTTTCTAAAAAAGAATGCTTAAAGGTACTTATTTAAAAGCAGCAAAAGTTTACTAATGATAACAGGTTTGGCTATTACATCGTCGCAACCAAAAGCGCGCGCTTTCTCAATATCGCCTGGAACGGCATACGCTGTTTGGGCAATTACAGGCAATTCTGGGAAAAGCGCTTTGAGTTGTCGGGTGGCTTCTAGTCCGTTCATTACAGGCATATTTAAATCCATCAGTACAACCCAGGGCAACTCATTCTGTTTGCAGTATTCAAGCGCTTCCCGTCCGTTGTGGGCCAGATAGGTATCTGCCCCGTATTTTTTCAGCACTAATTCAAGAAAATGATAGCTGTCGGCATCATCTTCAACCACCAATACTTTTTTATTCGATAAAATCAATTCTTTTCTTTCCGTTTTTGCAGTATTCACTCGCATTTCTGTTTCAACCAGCGGTATAGTAAACAAAAAAGTAGAGCCAACGCCCTCATGTGAAGTGAGGGTGATGTTTCCTCCCAGTAATTCCACCAGTCTTTTTACTGTAGATAAGCCGAGTCCTACACCATCGTACTTTCTGGTATGAGAATCATCTATTTGTCTGAAAGGCTCAAAAATAATGCTTTGCTTATTCTTAGGAATACCAATACCTGTATCACTAACATAGAATTCCAATAAATCCCCTTTTAAATCAACTCTTTTTTCAACACCCAGAGTCACCGATCCTTCTCCTGTAAATTTGAAAGCGTTTTTCAATAGATTTTTTAGAATTTGCAATAGCCTCATTCCATCAGTAAATAAAACCTCCTGCTCAACTTTGGGCGAAACATGTATAGTAAACAAAATTTCCTTTTTATTCAACTGCTTTTGAGATATCATTGCCTCATTTTTAACCTTTTCAATAAAAGTAGCTATACTAAACGAGGTTTTTTGTAACTTCAGCTCTCCTGTTTCGATAAGCACGATATCAAATATTTCCTCAAATATTGAAAGCAGATGCTGTCCGCTATCGCCCACAATTTCAGCGTATTTACCAATCTCTTCTTTATCCATGTCGGGAGATAACAAACTTGAAAAGCCAATAATCGCATTCAGAGGGGTTCGCAGCTCATGCGACATCGTGGCCAAAAAGGCAGATTTCAGCTGATCAGATTCCCGTGCTTTACTCAGAGCTCGTTTCAATTCGTCCATAGCCATGTGATAATCAGACATGTCACGCGCAAAAGTGGTCACTCCAGTCACCTTACCTTCATATATTACCGGAGCCAGGCTCATCCACAACCGATGGTTTTCACCATCCACAAAAACCATGTCTGTTTCAAAGTGGCATTTCTCTCCGGTAAGGGCCTGTGAATATTTAGTTATTACCCACTTTCTAGTTTTTAGGGGGAAGGCGAACCACATCGGACGGCCGATATACATACTCAATTCGTAACCGGTAGCTTCAGATAAGTGCTGATTGTAAAAAGTTAAATTCCCTACCTGATCGGTTATCCATACCATGTCGTTTGAAGTTTCGACCATGGTTCGATAGCGTAGCTCAGATTGAGACAACTGGTTTTCAGTCTCTTTTCGTTTGGTGATGTCATAGCTTACACCAATTATCTTTATAGTCTTTCCGTGTACATCAGATACTTTTACCGCTTTTGAAGTAACCAGTCGTGTGCCCCTCTTTTCATTCAAAACGGCATGGTCAATGGTCACTTTTTCCCCTGTCTCTATCAGGGCATGCAGCTTAGAGAGAACTTTTTTTGCCTGATCAAATTCAAGAAACTTCTTAAAAATATGATAGGCTGATTTTTTTTCATCTTTTTCAACACCATAAATATAGGCGAATTCATCATTCCAATCGAATTGGTTAGTAATCAAATCCCATTCCCATATACCCAGATTTACCGCTTTTATAGCCAGCTCAAGTCGGGCTGTCAGGTCAAATATGGCTTTGGCATCAGCTTTTTCCTGTGCCAGATTTCTGTTTAGCACTGCATAACCGACATGTTTTCCAAGCTTATCGGTTATAGAAGAGAAGGAGCTGTTAACCACAACAGTGTTACCCTTTTTGTCATGATGTATTGCCTCTCCCGAAAACTCGCCGGAATGACTCACGCTCTCCATCACCTGAGCAAGTGAAACGTTTTGATAATCTGGTTTCATGAGATCGTTGTAGTTCAACCCGATAGCCTCCAACTCCTCCCATCCATAGGTTTTTTTGGCTGCCTCATTCCAACTTTTAATGATAAATTCGTTGTCGGTTGAAATTACTGCATCCGAAACATTTTTCAATACCGAGGCTTGATAAACAATTTGCGCTACCTTTTCATTGACCAACTGGTCGAGTTTTTTGTTTTCATCCCTGAGTTGATCCTCGGCAGCTTTAATTCGAAGCATGACATTTATTTGAGCTGCCAATTCTCCAGGATCAAACGGTTTTGACAAAATGGCATCAGCACCAATCTGCATTCCTTTTATCCTGTTTTCTGTTTTGTTGCCGATGGCCGAGAGCAAAATGACAGGAATAAAGCGTAACTGAGGGTCTTCTTTAAAAAGCTTACAAGTCTCAAAACCATCCAATCCCGGCATCATAATATCGAGCAACACAACATCCGGATGAAATTCTTTGGCCAGATTGATGCCGGCTTCGCCTGAAAGAGCAAAACCAAACTGAGCATCCCTAAAATAAGAGCTTAGCGCACCCTTTATGGCTATTTGGTTATCTTGCTGGTCGTCAATGGATAAAATCTTAATCATAGGTTGGTGGATTTGTTAAAGCATGAGTTATCGTCTCATAGTCAAATTCATTCAGACGGTATTTATCGGGATCGTTTTGCAGGTCAGCAGCGAGGTGAAGATTGAAACTCCTTTTCAAACGTTGCCAGTTGACTGAATCGGGAATATATTTTTTTTGTTGAAGGAAAAGAAATTCACGACCCAAAAATCCGGTTGAATCTAAAAGTTGCTCATGAATCAAAGGCAACCATACTTGACCGATAAGGTCTTTTTTCGCCAATGTAGAAAGCTGATAGTTCGTCAGGTTAATGTAATCCTTTTCAATAAAGCCGGAAGAGCTGTTTAATAACCATTCAACCGCTTCCAACAAATTGCTACGGCTAGATTGCAACCAGTTGAATGCCCTGATTTCTGCAGCCACAATCAATTTAACTTCATCAGGGTGGTTTTTATAAAAATCATGAGTAAAAAACAAGAAACCCATAGAAAGCGACCTATTCACTACTTTTTGATCACTGTTGTGATGCAAAGCCATTCCCGGAATGGGTTCCCACGCCGAAAAAGCATCTATTTCATTGTTATAAAGCGACTCGGTCAGATCGGTGATGTTCATAGGAACGAGATCTAATTCATCTTCCTCAATCCCTCTTCCATATAAACTTGACAACAATCCATAATGGGCATTGGTATTTTCAACATAACCAACCCGTTTACCTTTCAAATCCTCCAATTGACTGTAGTGCGATGAAACAACAGAGGTGAATCCTTGCTGTATTATCGAGACAACCTGAATATCTTTTTTCACCGCAGCCAACAGCACCGGCATATCACCAGCCACTGCCCCTTCCAGCTTATTCTCACCCAGTGACTTGATGATCTCGCCACCATCATAATAGGGAAAAAACTTCAAAACTTTGCCTCTTGCTTTCAGGCTGTCGGCAAGAATTCTGTCGTGTTTAATCACTTGAGTGATAAGTGAAACCGGTATCCACAGGGGCTGAATTGCAATCTCGATATACACAGAAGTATCTCCAAACGAATAATTTAAATCCTGCTTTGGATAGTTAAAGGTGTCGTAAGGAGGTCGCCTGGAGCTGTCATGTTCCGACAAACGCCAAAATACCCAGAATAGCCCAACAACGAACAACAACAACAAAAACAATTGAAGCCACTTTAAAACGGAATCACTAAATAGTTTTCTCAACATGATGCAAATAATTTAACAACCGCACTAAGTAGGTTCAGGCAATTCTGTATTAACCGGAATAAACACGGTGAATACACTTCCTTTACCTAACTCGCTGGAAATATTTATTTTACCCCCCAACAAATGCATTAGTTTTCGCGCTATTGCCAAACCAAGACCACTTCCCTGAAATTTTCTGGAAAAAGACCCATCGACCTGCACAAATTCATCAAACACTTTCTCAAGCTGATCATCAGGTATACCAATTCCGGTATCAATTACATGAACCAATACTGTCTGATCCTCTAATTCCACATGCAATGCTACCTGGCCCTCATCAGTAAACTTAATGGCATTACCTACAATATTCTGAAACACATGATACAATTTCTCCTCATCAGAATAAACCATAGGTATTTGATTATCTGTTTTTAACACAAGATCAATATTTTTTTCAGTGGCTAAAATCTGTAAATTGAAAACCGCGTTTTGTAACACGCTATAAACAGACACCGGACAAATATTTAGATCGAATTTTCCGGCTTCAATTCTGCTTAAATCGAGGATGTCGTTAATGCGCTTCGCAAGAATCTTACCATTTCGCTCAATGGCGTCAAGGTACTCCAGCTCATCCTTGCTTACCATGCGGGTAGCCAGCTCTTTTTTAATAACTCCTGAAAGCGTAAGTATCACATGCAAGGGAGTACGCAATTCGTGACTCATATTCGAAAGAAATTCACCCTTCATTTTATTGATACTCATCACTTCTTTCCGTTGTTTTTCCAACTCAACATTTTGACGCTGAAGTTCCTCTGCCGATCGTTGCAAAGCAAGGCTCTGTCGCATTAACTCATCGGTTTGCTGTCCCAACTGCCGGTTTGTTTCCGACAGGTAATTGGCCATCTCAGATAACTGATCGGCGGCAAGCGCATTGGAATATCCTATTACCACCAGGGCCTGGGTTCTATGCACGACCTCCAACATGTATGGTTGGATTTCTCCCCGGGTTGAAATGATCAGAAAAACACCTTCTAAGCTATCGTCAAGCTTTATAGCGACAGGAAGTATATCGTAATCAACATTTTGAATACCTACCACACCGGTCCGCTCATATAATTCATAAGAGTTAATATTAATAAGCTGACCATCTGATATATAGAGCCATTCCAAATCACTCTGATTCCACTTTTTTGCCTCCAGTTTGTGATTGCCGAAATTTGAAACATACTCATGAAGACTGAACTTATAATTTCCTGAGTCAATATTTTTTTCGATCAGAACCACCATGCTTGCATTACAAAATGAAGCGAAAGTATTGATTAGTCGTTGTTTGAAATCATTTAACGATAACACACCCACCATCGATTCTGAGATAATCGTCATGCCTTGTTGTTGAATAAGTTGACCGTGAATATGTTTTTCCATTTCATTGAATGAATGGGCCAAAACACCAATTTCATCATCGGCACTGATCTTGTTTCCGACGAATTCACCATGTTGAATTCGCTCAGCATGCTTCGCCAACCCAATGATCGGTCTGCTTATCGATTCAGCAACCACCAGAGCCATCAACACCAAAAGAACCACCGCAAAAAGCAACAAACCGATATAATTCGTTCTAACGTTGACCAATGGTTGATTAATTTCACTCAGATCCTGCTTTACTACCAAACCCAGATGTGCCACAGGCAAATAGGCATGGGCCGCAATGACCCGCTTGCCCTGATAGTCATTGGTTAAAATAATACCAGTCTCTCCCTGACTCGCCTGAAATGCCGGAGAGGATGAGATGATATCGCCAATAGAAATAACTGTTGAATCACTTGTTGAATTGACCAAATAAGCCTCTTCATCAACCAGATAGATTTCGCCTGTTGCCCCCAACCCATTGTCTACATTCAATTCTGTGTTTAAAAAGTCGCCAGCATAAAAAATCACCTGAATAATCCCTATCAGATCAGGCATATTTTTTTCACTTTGAAATAATGGAATTGTATACACCAATGATCTCCCAAATTGTTTACCGGTATAGAAAAATTTTGAAGAGATCCTGCCTGTTTTAGCTACATACCTAATCTCTTCCAATAACTTTTCGTTGGTTGGTAACGCGTTCAGATGACGGATAAGAATACCCTCAGGACTGTAAATTTGCAGTTGCCTGATGCCAGGATAATTACCCTTGTATTCGTTAAGAACAACACCTATATTGTTCCAGATTTGGAATCGCTTATTGACACCCAGATTGCCAGCCAGCTCTGCAACGGCCTCAAGCAACCGGTGATCGGAAGCAATTTGTTTCGCTTCATAGGCGCGGTTAGTAATCCAGTATTCAATTTGCTCTGCTTTTATATCCCTTATGGTAATAAGTCGCTCATAGCCAGCTTCACGTGCCTGGTCAATGCGCTCCACATAGTTCAGCGTAATGCCTAAAACCAAGGGTACTAATCCTAAAACAAGAAACCAAAAGATTAGTTTCGTCCGTATTTGTTTAAATCTCAGGAGTGTAATCATGGCTTAATTGAAAGCTGCAAGATAAAAAAAAATCAGTTGTTACAATTTACTTAAGTCAACAAATTATCCTATGGCGATTTTGAGCCTACTTTGATTGCATTCCCAGTAGGACAGCACTTTTGTTCCATAATACGTCCTGAACACGCTGATCATAAGAAATGGCCACCGAACGGGCAACTCGATTATTAACAAGGTATTGACCGTTCACCTCGCTAACGGGAGTGGCAGTGGCAGCATAAAACAACCGCTCAGCCCCCTCCTCAGTCGCTGATCCACCTCCACCCCAACCTGTACGCAAAAGTTTGGTGTTTATAACGCCCGGATGCAAACATAGAGTAACCAGTCCTGTGTTTTCATATTCACGGTAAAGTTTGTAGGTAAACAACACATTGGCCAATTTCGACAAGGAATAGGCTTCGTAAGGATCGAACCTCTTTTCTCCCATGAGGTTATTAAAATCAATTGTGCTGGCTTGAGCCATCGAACTCACATTCACAATTCTGGTTTCTGACAGATTAGCTCCGTCCAATAAAAGCCGCGTAAGATAGTAGGCCGCCAGGTAGTTTATCAGGAAGGTTTCTTCAAACCCATCAGGATTCAATTGATGCCGGGTATTAAAGACCGCAGCATTGTTAACGATGATGTTTGGCAACATGCACATTTCATGCAAATCGGCGATCATCCTTCTAACTTCTTCAAGTCGGGTGAAATCGGCCACCACGCCCAGCGGGCAGTGTGATCTGGAAAATGACTTTAGATCGGTTAGGGTTTCTTCCAATCTGGCCTTATTTCTGGCATGTACAATCACCTTGTATCCAGCATTCAGGAACAAAGCCGCGGCCTTTTTTCCTATTCCATCCGTCGATCCGGTTATTAAAACTGTTTTCATCATTCGGTATTTCTCATCAAATTTAATAGATTTTGGTTAATCAGAACAAAATATCCCAAACCTCACCTACCAGACGCATGACGCGACAAGGCACGCCCAATGTGATTTACGTTGGAAAACAGAAAATAGTATATTTGCACACTCTAACTAAAATCAGACACAATGAACTTACTAGCTGGAAAAACGGCGCTCATTACAGGAGCCTCAAGAGGAATCGGAAAAGCAATTGCGATAAAGTTTGCCAGTGAGGGCGCTAACATCGCTTTCTCAGATTTGAATCATGACGAAAACATGTCGCAAACTGAGCAGGAATTGCTTGCGATGGGTGTGAAAGCCAAAGGATATGCTTCTAATGCTGCTTCCTATGAAGACAGTGAAAATCTTATAAACCAAGTTGTTGAGGAATTTGGAACCATTGACATTCTTGTGAATAATGCCGGAATTACACGCGATAATCTGCTGATGCGCATGCAGGAAAAAGACTGGGATATGGTGCTCACCGTTAACCTCAAATCGGCTTTCAACTTAACCAAAGCTGTACAGCGCGTGATGATGAAACAGCGTTCAGGATCAATCATTAACATGAGCTCTGTAGTTGGCGTGAGTGGCAATGCAGGACAGTCGAATTACGCCGCTTCCAAAGCAGGTATGATTGGCTTCACCAAATCAATTGCTCAGGAGCTTGGGTCACGAAACATCAGGTGTAACGCCATTGCTCCGGGATTTATCGAAACTGAAATGACCCATAAACTAGCCGATGAAGTACGCGAGGAATGGATTAAATCAATTCCGCTTAAACGTTCCGGTAAGCCTGAAGATGTGGCCAATACAGCAGTGTACCTGGCTTCTGATTTATCATCCTATGTATCAGGGCAAGTGATTAATGTTTGTGGTGGCATGAATACTTAAACTGGCGTTTATCTTTGATGCAATATTTACCGGATAATTATCCCCTCCTGTGTACAGGAATAAACGTCTTATGACAAGCTTATGTGGGAATCAACTTTAATCATATCCTATTCCTGGTGGGGCGTGATACCGGTATTTTTCGCATCGCTGCTTCTGTCTGGTTTACTTTATTTTAGTAACAAAAACAATAAACTGTCTAAAACTCTTACAAGTTTCTTGTTTGTTGTCAGGTTTTTAGCCCTTACATTGTTAGGCTTCCTGTTGCTATCCCCATTTATTCGTAATAACAATAGGGTGCTTACAAAGCCTGTGGTTGTTGTGGGAATCGATAATTCAGAATCTATGATTGTCAGCGCCGATTCGGGTTTCCTTAAAAACGGGTTTGAGACAAAGTTGGCGCAGGTCATTTCAGAATTATCAGACTTTGCTGATGTTCAACCCTTTTTGTTCGATCAAACCATCACAGCCGGGTCGAATCCAGATTTTAGTGGTTATCGTTCAGACTATGGCGCTTTTCTCAACTTTTTTGAAAAAAGCTGGCCTGAATCATCCGCTGACTATCTTGTTTTGGTGGGCGATGGCCTATACAACAGTGGATTGAGTCCTGATTATATCGCAGAAAAAATTACTACACCCATCGTAGTCATTGCAACGGGCGACACCGTAAAGAAATCTGATGTCGCCATAAAAGAAGTCCGATTCAACAAAACAGTGTTTATTGATGATGTTTCCCCACTCGAAATTACTGTCGAGGCAAGCGAGTTAATCAATAAATCATTGAATTTAAAAGTCATTGGCTTTGGTAAAACGCTTGCTAACAAGGAACTAAATATCTCCAGCGATAGGTACGCCACCACTTTAACCATACCTGTAAAGCTGATCAGTCCGGGGAAACAACGTATTGAAGTGGTTGTGGATGCATTACCCGAAGAAACAATCCTTGCAAACAACAGCTTTGTGTTCTACCTGGACGTGGTAAAAACCAAGAAAAAAATTCTGATTTTAGGATTATCCCCGCATCCTGATATCTCAGCAATAAAACAAAGCTTGCAGAAAGTAAAAAGCTATGATGTTACGGTAAGCTTTACCAACGACTTCAAAAAAAACACCAATGAATTTGATCTGGTTGTCTTACATCAGCTTCCCGGAGAGGACGCAACCTCTTATGCTGTTATAAACCAACTTAATAGCACTAAGACACCTATTTTGTTTATTCTGGGAAGGCAAACCAACATAGCCTCTTTTAATCTGGCCTACCCGGGAGTAAACCTTGTTTCAGCTTCAAGACAACCTGCATACGCAACTAACCGCCTCAATCCGCAATTCAATTTGTTTAGGTTTGGCGAAGAAGAAACAGAATTATTCAATCAATTTCCACCTCTGAATGTATTATTAGCGTCCTACCAAACCAATCCAACCAGTAAAACATTTAGCTTTCAAAGCATTGACAAATTCGATACAGACTTCCCTTTGATTAATTTCTATCAAAGTCCTGATAAAAAACTTGCCGCCATCCTCGGCGACGGGTTATGGCGTTGGCGCATGGATAACTACCTTAAAAGAGGAAATTATGAGGTGTTCGACGACTTTTTAAGAAAAAGCATCCAATACCTATTAACAGCCAATGAACGAAAAAGATTTGAGGTAGAAGCAGCAGAATCCTATGCTACCAATGAGCCTGTAATAATAAGGGCGATGTATTACAATGCTAGTTTCGAACCGGTTAACACAAATGAAATCCCATTACAAATTACCAACGCTGATGGCGACCAATTTGAATACTTGTTTAGTCGCGAAGGGGAAGGTTATAGCATTCAAATTTCAGGACTTTCAGAAGGGGTATATCACTATATTTCAGGTATTTCTGATGAAGAAAGGCGGTTTATCGAAGAGGGCGAATTTGTTGTTTCAAATCAATCGAAAGAACTACAAAGCAACCAGGCAAATCACAGATTACTTTACCAGCTATCAAGCAAAAACAAGGGAGCTTTCCTCTATTTAAATGAATTTGAAAAACTTACAGAATTATTAACCCCCGATAATTTAAAGTCAAAAGTCCATTTTGAACAAGAACTTATTGAATTGGGGAGTATGCCATTTTACCTTATCGTTGTGCTTCTTTTGCTGACTCTGGAGTGGTTTTTAAGAAAGTATTACGGAACCTATTAAACAATGTGCAAATGGTTCAGTTAGTACTTTTTATTCCTGACTCTAAATAACTTAGGAATTGTCTTGAGTATTATTTTAAAATCGGCCCAGGGGCTTGAAATCATGGCATATTGATTATCCAACCTGATTCTCAGTTCTGCTTCCATGTAATCCTCATTGCTTACCTGCCACAGTCCGGTGATACCTGCGGGAGCAAGAAAACGGTATGACCATTCATCCGTAGTTAGTTTTTCGGCTTCGTATAAGGGCAAAGGACGATTACCTACAATTGACATGTCACCTTTCAAAACATTGATAAACTGTGGAAACTCATCAAGATGAATAATCCGCAAAAACCTGCCCACTCTGGTAATTCTTGGATCGTTTTCCATTTTGAAAAATGCCGAATAAAGCAGCTTTTCGCGCTTATTTCTAAGGTATTGGTTTTCACAAATCTCAACCCCATCTATAAAAAGTATAGGAGAACAAGGTTTTCCGTTGGGCTCGCAATCCGGACATACTGAAACAGAGGAGAAACTGCCATCAGACTTTTTGTGCGAAATAAGGTATTGGTTCATTTCTGACAACTCACCTCGTTTTTGGTCAGCCCCCTCAACCATTGTCCTGAATTTATAGAACCTGAATACATCATACCCAGTGCCTACCCTTTCAGATATGTAAAAAATAGATCCTTTGCTGTCGAGCTTAATGGCAATGGCTATTAGCAAGCCGAAAGGAAGAAATAATAAGAGGATAATGAGCGAAAACACAATATCGAAAACGCGTTTACCCACTCCGATACGGTAAGTTTCAAACTCTATTTTTGGATAAATTTTTTCTGTAGTCAATGATTCAGCATTTTTAGTTGGCATGAAACAGGAGAAAAAGTATGAATACCTTTTTCGGGCATAAAAATAGCTATTTCCAGCATATTAAACTAAATTGACAATAATTTTTTCGGAAGGAGCTGCATCCAGGAAAAAAATACCAGTACTTTCACAGAAGAGTTTTAAAAATCCTGTCATTTTCACATGACCATAACCAACCCATAATCTTGTTGACTTACAATTATTTTTACAGGTAACTATTTTAATTATACCTTTGTCGGCTTAATCTTTTACTTCACTGACTGAAGGCACATACGTTAAATACCGATAATTTGCTCACATGTATGTCTTTGGTCATAAAACCTTTGCATATGAAAATTAGTAACGACAAAGTAGTTACCCTGACTTACACTCTAAGGTCAAATGATGAAAATGGTGAAATAATCCAGCAGGTGAACAGTGACCGTCCGTTTGTCCATCTTTTTGGAAACGGCACTTTGCTACCAGCTTTCGAGAAAAACTTAAGCGGATTGGAAGCCGGTGAGAAATTCGGATTTCCGTTAACTCCCAACGAAGGCTATGGTGTAACCTCCGAGGAAGCCATCATTGATTTGGAAAAAAGTATTTTTGAGGTGGATGGAAAATTCGACGACGATCTCGTAACTTTAGGTGCCGTACTTACCATGCAAGATCAGCATGGAAACCCCCTTGAAGGGTTGGTTCTTGAAATTGGCGAGGACACCGTAAAAATGGACTTCAACCATCCACTTGCCGGTAAACATTTACATTTTTCTGGAGAAGTATTGGATGTTCGCGAAGCGACTGCTGAGGAAACTGAACACGGCCACGTGCATGGCCCTCATGGACATCACCACTAAAATTCTTTATTTGTACAACAGGAAAACCGTTGGCTTTTTATGGAGCTGCGGTTTTTCTTTTTTCCAGTCATGCAGCGTTCTGGTTTTTATCTGCTCCGTTGACAAGGTGATGTCGGTAGCAATGCAAAGTTTGATTGTTGGCTGACAAGTGTTCACAATCAGATCAACCAAAGCATTATTGCGGTAGGGAGTCTCGATAAACAGCTGGGTTTGATCTTTTTTCAGTACCTGCGACTCCATTTCTTTTAATTTTTTCACGAGTAAGCCTTTATCAATAGGCAGATAACCATGAAAGATAAAGTGCTGGCCGTTGAACCCTGAAGCCATCAAAGCCAGCAGCAAACTGTTTGGGCCAACGAGCGGTATCACGTGAAATCCTTTGTTCTGCGCTAACTCAACCACCTGAGAACCCGGATCAGCAATACATGGTGTGCCCGCTTCCGACATAAGCCCCATGTCGCGCCCGTTAGACAAATGTTGGAGGTAAAGCTCAATATGAGCTGGGTTGGTGTGTTTGTTTAGCTCAAAAAAAGCAAGTTGGTCAATAGGTGAAGGATGACCAAGAGCGCTTAAAAACCGACGGGCAGTGCGGGTTTGCTCAACAATAAAAAGTTCCAGCTTATCTATAATTTCCTTGTTAAAAGCGGGAAGCACTCTATTGGCACTCTCCAAGTCGCCCAACGTTACGGGGATAAGATATAGTTTTCCGGGTTTCATCATTCAAATAAACAATTAAAAAGGCAATTGCAACAAATCCACATTGCCTCCTGATAGAATAATTCCGATATTTTTTTCTTTGAGCACAATCTTTTTCTCAATCAGGGCAGCCAAAGGAACTGCCGAAGACGGCTCTACGACGATCTTCATCCGTTCAAAAATATAACGCATGGCCAGCTTTATGGCATCTTCCGAAACAGTTACAATGTCGGCGACATGTTTTTGAATGATAGCGAAGTTTTTGTCTCCCAGTGAGGTAAGCAAGCCATCAGCTATGGTTTGCGGATTTATGCTGGGGATAATTCTACCCTCCCGAAACGAACGGTAAGCATCATCGGCACCTGCAGGCTCACAGGCTATTACGGTGGCTTGGGGTAAAAAATAATGCACCGATAAAGCTGTTCCTGCCAACAATCCACCACCACCAACAGGTGTAAGTACAAGATCAAGTAATGGGATCTCTTCAATTAACTCGGCAGCAGCAGTGGCCTGGCCTGTAATCACATGGTAGTTATTATACGGATGAATTTCGGTTGCTCCGGTTTGGGAAATGACCTCGCGCAGGGTCGACTCACGCGCTGACAAGGTAGGCTCACAAAAAGTTATGATGCCACCATAGTGCTCCACAGCAGCAATTTTCACTTTTGGTGCATTCGCAGGCATCACGATATAAGCCGGTATTTGCAAGATGGAAGCAGCCCGGGCCAGAGCCTGGGCATGATTTCCGGATGAATGTGTGGCGACGCCATTAAGTCTTTGCTCAGCAGACAACTGTAAGGTAGCGTTCAATGCGCCCCTACTTTTAAATGCACCGGCTTTTTGAAAGTTCTCACATTTGAAAAACAGTTTGTTGCCGGTTATTTGATCGATTTGATCGCAAGTTAACACTGGCGTTCGGTGCACAAATGGCAGCAACCGCTTTCTGACATCCAGCACATCCTGTTTTGAAGGAAAGGAATTATTCACTCGCTTTAATTTCTTCTATAAGTTTATCGGTTATTTCATCCAACAGCGTGAAAAGTGATTCACAATCAGTTACTCCGCTGTGGTATGGATCGGGAATAATCCGGTTTTTTCCGGGTACAATGACATTCATGAGGTAATCAACTTTTTCTTTCTCCTCTCCGCTTTCAGCCATTTCCATCGCATCATTGTAACCCAATGCATCCATGGCGTATATGCGGTCGAACCGAATGAAATCACCTTTGGTGAACAACCTCGCTCTTCCTGAAACTTCAACACCATGGCTAGCAGCCAGACTTACTATGTTGTCATCGGGTAATTCATTGATATGAAATGACTCAAATCCGGCAGATCTCACTTCGCCGTTTAAGCGATTGTCGGCGAATTTCTTTTTCAACAAGGCTTCTGCCAGCGGCGAGCGGCATACGTTACTCCTGCAAATAAAAAGTATATTCATTTTCTTGATATTTGGTAATTTGCAGCGTAAAGATACACAAAACGGAGAGATGTATCAAGAAAACCGGAGAAAAGATAGATTATTAGATCTTCAGTTTTTTATCGATGTCATCAACATATACCCTGAACTGCTTGTCGGTCTCAACCAGGTTATGAATGGTGCGACAGGCGTGCAAAACGGTAGCATGATCTTTATTTCCACAATGTAAACCTATTGTTGCCAAAGAGTTTTTGGTGTGTTTTTTGGAAAAATACATGGCCAGTTGCCTTGCCTGCACAATTTCTCGTTTTCTGGTTTTCGAGTTGATGGTTTCGAGCGGGATGCTGAAATAATCGCAAACCACTTTCTGAATAAAGTCGATAGAGATTTCTCTGCTGGAACTTTTCACAAAATTGTCGATCATTTGTTTGGCCAGTTCTAGCGTAATGGCCTTTTTATTAAGCGTTGACTGCGCTAATATGGAGATAAGAGCGCCTTCCATTTCTCTGATACTGGTGGTAATGCTATAGGCTATGTATTCAATAACCTCATAAGGCATCTGAATTCCATCTTTGTAAAGTTTTTTCTGAAGAATGGCCATACGTGTTTCCAGATCAGGCAATTGCAAATCGGCAGCCAAACCCCATTTAAAACGCGACAGCAACCTGGGTTCCATTCCTTTTAGCTCGACAGGCGGGCGATCCGAAGTAAGCACCAGTTGTTTGTTGTTTTGATGGAGGTGGTTAAATATATGGAAGAATACATCCTGTGTTTTTTCTTTGTTGGCCAGAAACTCGATATCATCCATTATTAACACATCTATCATTTGGTAAAAATGAATGAAATCGTTTTGGTTGTTATTGCGGACCGAATCAATATACTGATTCATAAACTGATCCGTTTTTACATAAAGGACGGTTTTGTTCGGATGATTTTGCTTTACCTGCAATCCGATAGCATGAGACAAATGCGTTTTCCCAAGCCCCACCTGACTGTAGATAAAGAGTGGATTAAAGGCAGTTTTTCCCGGATTCTCTGCGATAGCCCATCCTGCCGAACGAGCGAGTCTGTTGCAGTCGCCTTCAACATAATTGTCAAACGACAACCCCTCAATCAATTGAGATTCCACTTTAATTTTTTTCAATCCCGGAATAATGAAGGGGTTTGGAATATCCCGAGACTTTCCTTTATTCAAATCCAGAGGCATTGAGACTGATTTATTGATGGTGTCTTTTTTGTTGGCAGTGGGATAGTTAACAGAATAGGGCACGGAATTGTCGTAATGGCTATCCATAATAACGCTGTACTCCAGTCGCCCCGACGAACCGAGCTCCTTTCGGATGGTTTTCTTGAGTAAGTCGATGTAATGCTCTTCGAGCCATTCATAAAAAAATTGACTTGGTACTTGTATGGTCAGAATTTCATTCTCCAGCCTTACCGGAATAATTGGTTCGAACCATGTATTGTAATTTGCCAACGGAACATTGTCTTTGATGACTGCCAGACATCGCGACCACAACTCCTCACACTTTTTCATCATTGTATTCGTAAATCTATAACAATAGGTACTATATTAATTCTCAAAAACCCCCTAAAAACCTTTTAACCAGAAAGACTCTTGTTAGATACTCATCCTGAATTTGAATTAACAAAAGTGCACTAAAAAAAGTGAAAAAAAAACAAATATTTGTATTGACAAATTAAAATTTTTGTCGTATTAAGGGAAATTCTCATTTTAGAGTATTTTATTGTATTACAACTTATTAACCTCTATCTCATGCCAAAAACCCAGTTTTTCAAGGATGTTTTTAGTCAGGCTTTTTTTTACCTCTACCTGAAGCGCACAATTCATCTCAAATTTCTGGTGCACCACCTTAAGCTCCTCTTCCCTAACGAACCGCATCAGCTGGTCTACATGTGAGTAATCGCAAGAAATCTGTAGTAAATCGGTTAGAAACCTCACCTCTGTTTTGGCGTTATCGAGTGCCTCCCTGGCCGCAGTTTTATAGGCATTAACCAGCCCACTTACTCCTAATTTTGTACCCCCGAAGTACCGAACCACCACCACTATGGTATGATACATTTCATAAGAGTAGATTTGATTCAGAATGGGTTTCCCTGCACTACCGGATGGCTCACCATCGTCACTACTTCTAAAAACGCCCTCTTCAAGACCTAATCTGTAAGCATAGCAATGATGACGTGCGTCGTAAAAGCGCTTTTTAATCCCTATCATCTGTTCTTTAAAATCCTGCTCATCTTGCACGGCGGTGGCAATCGAAATAAATTTACTTCCTTTTTCCTTATACAGGCCTTCACCCGGAGTTATAATGGTTGTATAGGTATCAGCGATTTCCATTTTTGCAATTCAAGTCGTTTTTTCTCGGGGGTATGCTCCTACCCGATATCCATTCCTGCAAAAATAACAAAACCCTTTGAAGCACGATATTGTTTTTAATGGTTTGCTAATTGACTCTGGAAATATAAAAATTTCAGTCCATATATATTATAAGGTGTCAGTTAATAACAAGCAAATCTATCATGATGATGGTTTTTGTTCTAACGAAAAATTATTTATTTGCATCACAATTAGTTAGCAAGTAATTACGCATTTTGTTACCTATTTGATCAAATGTTAAAGAAATTTAAATATTTTTGGACTTTGATTTTTAAAATAATTAACATAGTTTTAACAACTGTTATTCTTTAATAAAATTGCGGTTTATTTGATAATCTTTACATCATGATCATAAACGGTGCGCTTAAACGTAACATCCTGAAAAACCAGGTGTTAACAAGGATTTCAATCCTAATCCTTCTATTGTTCTCCTCCCCTTTTATAAATAGTCAGACGCTTGAAGATGAAAAGAATTTTCAGCAATGTAAGGCCTGCCATACTATCGGCGGGGGGAAACTGGTTGGTCCTGACCTCATTGGAATTAGCGAGCGAAGGGAAGAAGTCTGGTTGATAAAATTCATCCAAAACTCACAAGAGCTTATCCAGTCAGGCGATGAACTTGCCATCCAGGTTTTTAATGAGAACATGAAAATCCCTATGCCTGCTCACAATTTAACCGACGATCAGGTAAGGGGTATTTTAGCCTATATAGCAAGCGGCGGAAAGGTTGCCGGCGCTGAAACTGCGGTTGCACCAGAATCTACAGAGGCCTCATCAACTGAGATGGAAGCCGCTGAAGAAACCGTTAAGCTACTAGCCGAGATGAAAAGGGACTCGCGAAGAAACATGCGGTCTACCTTTATCATCATGGTCGTATTGCTGCTTATCAGCCTGTTCGATCTGGTTGTCACGAAATTAGTGAAAGCCCGTTGGATTCACATCATCATTATCCTTACTTCCCTGACTATTGTTGGCGAGCTGATTTTTGTGGAAGCCACAAGTCTGGGTCGACAACAATACTACCAACCCGATCAACCTGTTGCCTTTTCGCATAAGGTACATGCAGGTCAGAACAAGATTGACTGTCAATATTGTCATTTTACTGCCGATAAAAGCATGTATGCCGGCATTCCTCCTGTTGAAACCTGCATGAATTGCCACTCACAGGTAAAAAAAGGCAAGAAAACAGGGATCGAAGAAATTGCCAAGATTTATGCCGCCATAGAGCAAAAAAAACCCATCGAATGGGTGAAAGTACATAACCTGCCTGATCATGTTTATTTCAATCACGCTCAACATGTTAATGTTGGGAAACTTGAGTGTCAACAATGCCATGGTGAGGTAGAAAAAATGGACGAGATAATACAGGTAAACGACCTGAGCATGGGATGGTGTATCGACTGTCACCGTACTCAATCGGTACAGTTTGCTAACAACAAGTTCTATGAACAATACACTCAACTGCACCAGAAGCTGAAAAACGGTGAAAGGTCGGCAGTAACAGTTTTGGACATTGGTGGCGATGAATGTCAAAAATGTCATTATTAATCAATTAGAAATTATTTACTCCAGATAACCAAAACATGGAAAAAATTTACTGGCAAAGTCTTGAGAACTATAAAGAGAACCAGGCTTCTGTTCTGGAAAAAAGGGAACCCGTTCCAGAGTTTAGCATCGAAGGACTGGATGAATCAGAGGTTAAAGGAAAATCAAGTCGTCGCGACTTTTTAAAAATGTTGGGATTCTCGGTGAGTGCAGTGGCTCTTGTGAGCAGCTGTCAAATGCCGGTGCGAAAAGCTATTCCACTACTCAACCAACCAGAAGAACTAATTCCGGGAATTCCCAACTATTTCGCGTCTTCCTTTTTCGATGGCGATGATTACTGTAGTATTCTCGTAAAAACCAGAGAAAACCGTCCGATAAAAATAGAAGGAAACGATCTGTCGCCACTCACCAAAGGTGGAACAAATGCTAAGGTTCAGGCTTCTGTGCTAAATCTTTACGATGATGCCCGGCTAAAAAACCCTTATCTCAACGGAAATGAGACTACCTGGCAGGAACTTGATGAAGAAATATCAGCACAACTTAGTCAGATTAAGGCGTCAGGCAAAAAAATTGTACTGCTGACCTCTACCATCATTAGCCCTTCTACTGTAGCCTTAATAAACGAATTCCTGGCAAATAATCCTCATGCCCAATGGGTTCAATTCGACCCCGTAAGCATGGCGGCAATGAGAAAAGCGAATGATTTAAATTTTGGTCAACCGGTTATTCCTAACTACAACTTCGCTAAAGCAAATATCATTGTCGGGTTTAATGCTGATTATCTGGGCACATGGCTCATGCCTACGGCCTTCACCAAACAGTACGCTGCAAACCGTAAGCTCAACGGTGGCAAACGAAATATGTCGAGAAGTTATCAGTTTGAAAGCACCCTGTCGTTAACCGGATCAAATGCCGACTACCGCTACGGAATCAAACCATCAGATGAGGGAGTTGTGTTGCTCAACTTGTATAATCTGATTGCAAAAAGTACCGGAGCGGAAACTTACCCCACAGAAGCCTCGCCCATCGATCTGAATCAGGTGGCTTCTGATTTGTTGAAAAACAAAGGCCAATCGCTTGTCGTTTCAGGCACTAATGACACAGGTATTCAGCTCATTGTAAATGCCATCAACCACCAGCTCACCAATTACGGGAAAACCATCGACCTGAACACACCGATTAACCTGAAACAAGGCGATCATGAAGCCGTTGAGGCACTTGTAAAGGAAATGAATTCGGGGACAGTTGGCGGCCTACTTGTTTATAACGTAAACCCGGCTTACGACTATTATCAGGCTGAAGCATTTAAATCGGGGATGGAAAAAGTAGGACTGAAAATTTCATTCTCCGACACGATGAATGAAACCGCCAAATTATGTACGGCAGTTTGTACTAACCACAACTACCTTGAATCCTGGGGCGATGCCGAACCCATTAAAGGACACCGCAGCATCATCCAACCAGCCATCCGGCCCATCTTTAACACACGCCAGTTTGAGGACAGCTTACTCGCCTGGATGGGCTCAAACATTGATTTCTCCAGCTATATGGAGAAAAACTGGGAAACAGAAGCCACTGATCTGGGCTGGTTCTCAGGAGCATTTACTCAATTCTGGAATCAGACCAAACACGATGGCGTGTTCTCTTACCCCATCAACACTACTGAGCAACCGGCTTTTGCAGCACAGCCCCTAAAACTCACCAAGCCTGCCGGAAATGGCATTGAGCTGGTATTGTATGAAAAAATTGCCATCGGCACAGGAAAACACACCAACAACCCATGGCTGCTCGAAATGCCAGACCCCATCACCAAAGCCACCTGGGACAATTATTTGTGTATTTCTTCAAAATATGCCACCGAGCATGGTTTAGCTTTGGAAGATGTGGTTTCTGTTAATGGACTGTTTGAAATCCCTGTGTTAATTCAACCCGGACAACCTGACGGAACGGTAGCTTTAGCTCTTGGTTTCGGACGAACCGATGCCGGCAAAGCAGGCAATAACGTAGGACAAAACGGGTTTCCGCTAATGAACACTGTGCAAGGCGCACCTCAGCTGGCTGGAAAGGTTGTTACCATAGAAAAGGTAAACGGAAAAACATACCCGCTGGCGCTCACCCAGATGCACCACGACATGGAAGGACGTCCGATTGTACGCGAGACCACCCTTCCTGAATACCTGCAAGATCCGTATTCCGGCAACGAGCAACACCTATTCGATGAGAAACACAACGTAACCCTGTACAGCAAAGTACAATACGATGGACTCCACTGGGGAATGTCGATAGATTTAAACAGTTGTACAGGCTGTAGTAACTGCGTTATTGCTTGTCAGGCAGAGAACAATGTAGCCGTAATTGGTAAAGAACAGGTTCGAAATCGCCGCATCATGCACTGGATGCGCATCGATCGCTACTATTCACGCACCGAAGACAACCCCGAAGTATACCATATGCCCGTCATGTGTCAGCATTGCGATAATGCTCCCTGTGAGAATGTTTGTCCTGTGGCTGCCACCAACCACAGCACTGAGGGGCTTAACCAAATGGCTTACAACAGGTGTATCGGAACGCGCTACTGCATCAACAACTGTCCTTACAAAGTGCGCCGTTTCAACTGGTTTGAGTTTACCAACAATAACAAGTTCGACTTCAACATGAACAGCGAGTTGGGCAAAATGGTACTCAATCCTGATGTCACTGTAAGACAGCGTGGAGTTGTTGAAAAATGTTCACTCTGCGTGCAACGAATTCAAGAAAAGAAACTGGTGGCAAAGATGGAAAACCGCGAACTCCGTGAAGGGGAAATCAAGGTGGCCTGCCAGCAGAGTTGTCCTGCCGATGCCATTCAGTTTGGCAATCTACTCAAGAAGGATAGTGCAGTAAGTTTGATGGTTAAAGAAGAACGCATGTATCACTTGCTGGAACACCTGCACACTTTGCCCTCAACGAGCTATTTAACAAAGGTTAGAAATACAGAAGCATAGTATTGAACGAATAAACTGATCATTATGTACAATACCAGAGTAAGAGGAATACTAATAAAAGGAGACAAGAGCTACAGCGATGTAAGCCGCGATGTTCTCAGGCCACTGGATGCGAAAACCCCGATCTGGTGGTGGGTTACAGCCGGATTGGCCATTATCGCGATGGCCTGGGGATCATGGGGTTTTTACAACACCATCAGCACAGGCATCGGAACCTGGGGACTCAACAACAACGTAGCATGGGGCTGGGCTATTATTAACTTCGTATGGTGGATTGGTATCGGTCATGCAGGGACAGCCTTTTCTATATTCCTGCTCATCCTTCGACAAAAATGGCGGACGTCTATCAACCGTGCCGCGGAAGCCATGACCATTTTCGCCGTTATGGCCGCCGGACTTTTTCCGCTGCTGCACATGGGAAGAATTTGGGACGGGTTTTTCATTTTCCCCTATTGGAACACACGCGGGCCGCTTTGGGACAATTTTAACTCACCGCTGTTTTGGGATGTCGTGGCTATCAGCACCTACTTTATGGCCTCAGCGCTGTTCTGGTACGTAGGTATGATACCTGATTTTGCCACCATCCGCGAAAAAACAGCTTCAAAGATTAAAAGAAAAATTTACGGAGCCATGAGCTTCGGTTGGGTGGGCAACGCCAAAAGCTGGTTACGCTTCGAGACAGCAGCCTTGCTTTTGGGTGGAATGGCTGCCCCACTCGTAGTTTCAGTGCATTCCATCGTATCCATGGACTTCTCGGTTTCAGTAGTACCGGGTTGGCACACCACCATCTTCCCTCCTTATTTTGTTATCGGGGCAATCTTTTCAGGCTTCGGCATGGTGCTTACCCTGATGATCGTCTTGCGTAAGATTTATAGTTTTAAAGATTATGTTACCGACGGACACCTCGACGCCATCACCAGAATTCTGACCTTTATTTCGCTCATTATGGGCACGGCCTATTTAACCGAGCTGTTTACAGCATGGTATTCTGGTTCTGAATATGAGCTGTTTACCTTCCTTAAAAACCGCGTTACCGGAGAATACACCTTTGCCTACTGGACCATGATTATCTGTAACGGAATGATACCTCAGCTTTTCTGGTTTAAAAAAATCAGAAAAAATATCACCATCGTTTTCATCATTTCTATTTTCATCAACATCGGCATGTGGTTCGAGAGGTATGTAATTGTAGTTACCTCTCTCTCAAAAGACTTTTTGCCCGCCACCTGGGCTACTTACGAGCCCACCATTACTGAAGTGGCTGCTTTTGTGGGAACGATCGGGTTGTTTATCCTTGGCGTACTGGCCTTCTTCCGCTGGATTCCAACCATCGCCATTAGCGAAGTAAAGAGCGTATTAAAAGAAACTACCACCTTAAAATCATTTACCGATGAAAACTAATATGCTGGGAATATACGATGACGAAAATGTAATGCTGCATGCCATCGATAAATTGCAAGATGGAGGAGTTGCTGTGGCTGATGTTTATTCCCCCTTCCCTATTCATGGAATCTGGTCGAGGCTTAAACAAACCACCCGTTTGCCTTATGCTACCTTTGCTTATGGTGCAGTTGGAGCCGTTCTGGTTTTTTCATTGCTCTATTGGATGTCGGTGGTGAGTTACCCGCTAAAATTCGGAGGTAAACCGCTCAACACCCTTTCCTTTATCATCATCATGTTTGTTATGACCATCAACATCGGGACACTTTTTACTTTTTTAACTTATCTGTTCAGAGAAAAAATGTTTCCCGGTAAAAAGGTCGAATTACCTGATCCAAGATCAACCGAAGACAAATTTGTTGTGGTGATAGCCGACATCGGTAGCCTGTCGGAACAGGAAACAATTCGGATTAAAAAGCTCCTTCAGGAAACCGGAGCAAGCGAGATAAAAGAGTCAACCGTAACTTTACACGAGCATTAAAAAATACATTATGAAGTCATTACGTATTCTAACGCTGTTAATTATCCCCCTGTTCATGCTCTCCTGTAACAAGGATAAAAACAATCCGGGATATGATTACATGGGTAGTCACGACATGTACTATACCAAATTCTACAAGGCTTATTCTGAAAATCCGATACTTCGCGACAGCATGACCAATCAGCTTCCTGCTGAAGGTGCCGTGCCACGCGGACATATGCCTTTTCCTTTTGCCGGAAAAACTATCGCCGACAGAGCTGTAAACCAAACACTTGCCGGGATGCAACTCGTTAATCCGATGGCCGGAAACACAAGTCAGATGGAAAAAGGTAAAAAACTTTATGAGGTTTTCTGCCTGGTATGTCATGGAGATCAGGGCAAAGGCGATGGTCATTTATATACCAGTGGTCTGTTCCCTGCCAAACCAATGTCGTTGGTAGAGAATTATGTAAAATCAAAACCAGATGGCGAAATTTATTACGTCATCACCATGGGATCTATATCGGGTCTTATGGGACCTCACGGAAGCCAGATTACACCCGAAGAACGCTGGTTAATAGTTAATTATATCAGAACACTAGCTCAATAGTAATTATTCACATTAATACAACCAACATGGATAAAAAAGTACATCTCAGCAAAACATTTAAAATCATTATGATCGTGATGATTGTGCTGGGTATTATCTCTGTAATTGCCGAATTTATGACCCAGGATTCAACCAGGGTTTGGGCTAACCTGCTGCTGAATAATTATTATTTTCTGTCGGTGGCTATTGGTGCTCTTTTCTGGATGGCTCTGCAAGCGGTTACTCAGTCGGGGTGGTCGGCAGCCTATCTCCGTGTGCCTCAATCGATGAGCAACTATTTGATTGTTAGCTTTATCTTGTTTGCTCTGATGTTTTTCGGCGTTCACGACCTATACCATTGGACTCATGCCGATGCTGTGGCACACGATCCCTTGCTCCAGCATAAAGAGCCCTACCTGAACTTACCTTTTTTTGCAATAAGGTTTGTGGTTTTTTTCCTGCTTTGGATTTTAATCACCAAACGAATCAACTTTTTATCGCTCAAAGAAGATAAGGAAGGCGGAACCACCTTTTTTAACAAAATAGAATTTAACTCAAAGGTGTTCATCTTTGTTTTTGCTTTTTCCTTTTCTCTTTTCAGCATCGACTGGCTCATGTCGCTCGATCCCCATTGGTACAGCACGATTTATGTGGTGAAGAAATTTATTATGGCCTTTTTCCACGGAGTAACAGTTATCACGGCCATCGTCATTATTTTACACAAGCAGGGCTATTTTCCCATGCTCACCAAGAAGCATATTTCAGATTTTGCTCGTTATATCTTCGCACTGAGCATTATCTGGGGCTACATGTGGTTGTCGCAGTACCTGCTCATCTGGTATGCCAACATCCCTGAAGAAACTGTTTATTACATCCCGCGCGAAATGGGTGAATACAAAACACTTTTTTATCTGGAGCTGATCATGAACTGGGCATTTCCGTTTATTTTCCTCATGTGGAATCGCGTGGCAAAGAACGAAAATCTGGTTCTTTTTGCCGTACTCGTGCTTATCGCCGGACATTGGGTTGAGCTGTACATGTCAATCATGCCTAGCCTTAACCTGAAACACAGCATCACACTCATTGAGGTAGGCACATTTATCGGGTTTGCGGGTTTGTTTGGGTTGGTTGTAGGGACTTCCCTTTCGAAAATGCCGATTATCCCCAAGAATCACCCTTATTTGAGTGAAAGCCTGCACGATGATCACTAAACGTTAACAATAGAAAAACAGGCCTTTTTCGCTGTTGCCGAAGGAGGCCTTTTTTTATGCTATGCAAAAACCAATGATTGGAAAATCCGGCTGGTACAATCCATTTTATAAGGGGCTTCGTGTGGCCGGATTCCTCAGTCTCGACGTTATTCTGGGTGTTGGCTGCATGGGCATTTTCGCGGCGCACCTGCTTGAATCTACAGTCCCGCATAATTGGCTGCTCCTACTCCTCATGGCTTCCTGGGTCATGTACACCGCCGACCATCTTGTAGATGCACAAAAACGAAAATCGCTGGCCGTAAACCCACGACATTTATTTCATTATCAGTATCGAAAACAACTCTCTTTGATTTTGGTTCTGGTAGCTTTGGTCGTGCTGACAACAAGCCTTGTAAGTTTTTCTGCGAAAGCAATAGTAACAGCAATGGGAATCCTGTTGGTGGTCGGTGTTTATTTTAGCCTTCTTCGCTGGCTTCCTGAGAAACAAAAAAAATTCATCCCCAAAGAATTAATCATTGCGCTAATATACGTTTCCGGTATTTGGTTTATTCCTCTCCTATTCAGCACAAAAACAAACACCGGGCACATCGTTTTAATCCTTTTCGTTATCCTGTTGGTTTGGATAGAAACCACTGTCGTATCGTGGTACGAATACAAAACAGATGTAACAGATGGTCACTATTCCTTCACAACGGTTTTCGGAAAAGAAAGAACCAGAAGAATACTGAAACGACTTGTCCTGCTNNTTTTACTCCTGTTGATCGTGGCCTCCGGACTTTTACTGCTGGTGTTTAAGCCCGGTTATTTTGAAAAAAATGAGCGCTACAGACTGATGGGCGAAAGCCTTTTTTACCTTCCTGCCCTGGTTGTTTTCATTTAACCAGACAAATGAATTGATGAATCCGAACTCCACGCACGCTATATCCTGCCAAAATATTACTTTTGTGGTTACTAATTTAAGAGCACATGACCAACACCAATGCACATAAAAAAATAAGTGTTTCCTATACGCTCACAGCAGTTCAAAAAGGAACAATACTTGAGTCGTATTCTGAGGAAAAACCGATTCAGTTTTTTTTGGGAGACAACCAGCTACTTCCTGATTTCGAGCAACAGCTTATGGAATTGCAACCCGGAGATTCTTTTGACTTTGTAATCGCCGCAGAAAAAGCCTACGGGCCTGTTGATCCCTACGCTGTTTTTGATATTCCGCTCGACACCTTCGAGCTGGAAGATGGAAGCATTGACGAGCAAATGATAAAAATTGGTAATGTTATCCCTATGACCGATCCGGATGGAAACAAACACGACGGCGAAATCATTGAACTGCTAGAAGACAGTGTTACCATGGATTTTAATCACCCGCTGGCAGGACAGGATCTGCATTTTAAAGGAAAAGTAATATCAATAAACTAAACTAAAGATGAAAAATGTACTTCTCGTTGTAATCTCAACCCTGTTTCTTATAACAAGTTGTGGCCACCAAGTGAAAAAAAGCAATACGGCCGAAACCACCATTGACCCCAACATGAAAGTCTTTCCGGCACTCAACGACAGCCTGCACAAAGAGCTCATGGTACAGGGTGCCATTCTGGTTCACAAAGCCATGTTCGGCATTAAGTCGAACCTGCTTGAAGCCATGAAAAAGGGTGGGCCTAAGTACGCTTTGGAATTCTGTAATCTCGAAGCCATTCCAATAACAGACTCTTTGGCTGACACACTGAAAGTTGGGGTAAAAAGGATTGCCAAAAAATACAGAAATCCTGACAATGAAATGAAAGGAGCAGAAAACAAGATTTATAAAGAATACATCATGAATTACATCGCCGGGCAACCACCCAAAACCCGTGTTGAGATTGATGCCAACGGCCATCCTGTATACTATAAACTTATCGATGTTAAGCAGGAATGTCTGGTTTGTCACGGACGACCGGATGTAGAAATTCCATCTGATGTCGCCAAACGCATTAAGGAATTATATCCTAACGACTTAGCTACCGATTTCGCTGTCGGACAGCCACGTGGTATGTGGGCTATTACTTTTAATGACATACTGATCCAAAACAAAAAACCGTAATGGGAGCTCCCTGCGTGCACTGTGGAGAGGACTGCGGCAGCCATCCGGTAATTTGGGACGACAAGCCCTTTTGCTGTCATGGATGCAGTACTGTTTATCAAATACTTAACCAAAATAAACTCGACAAGTATTATGAAATCCAGCCCATGGCAGGGATTAAGGTTGATAGGGTAGAAAGTGGGAATAAATATGCCTACCTCGATAACGAGGAGATTGCCGGCAAACTCCTCACCTTTTCTGATGGCAACATCCATGTAGTCAATCTGTTCGTACCCACAATACACTGTGCAAGCTGTATCTGGCTACTGGAAAACCTGCACACGCTGGACGCAGGCGTGATACAATCTTCAGTTAACTTTCCACGAAAGCAGGTGAGTATCACCTTCAACAGCGACGAAATCACCTTAAGGCAGCTGGTTGAATTGTTGGTTTCGATACATTATGTGCCCGAAATCACACTCGATCAGCTCGATAAAAAGGATACCCTCAACAGCAGCCGGAGCTTGTTGCTTAAAATTGGGATTGCAGGATTCAGCTTCATGAACGTGATGCTGTATAACTTTCCTGAATATTTGCCGGGAGGAGATCAGCTTGGCAACCTGTTCACCGGGTTCTTTGGGTTTATGAGTTTTATACTGGCCTTACCCGTGGTATTTTATGGAGCAAACGACTATTATCTCTCCGCTGTAAAAGGATTGAAGCACAAAATTGTGAACATTGATGTCCCAATCACATTGGGGATATTCACACTCTTTTTGCAAAGCACTTATGAAATTGTCACTTTGCAGGGTATCGGTTACATGGACTCTCTGATTGGGTTGGTTTTTTTCCTGCTCATCGGAAAATGGTACCAAGGCAAGACCTACCAAGCCCTATCTTTCGAACGCAACTATAAAAGCTATTTCCCGGTGGCTGTGAGCCTGGTCACGGAAAATGGAGAGGAGAGCATACCGCTGAGTAACCTCAAGCAAGGCGACCGAATGATTATCCGGAATCAGGAATTGATACCAGCCGATGCCACGCTTTTGTCGGGAAAAGCCAACATAGATTACTCCTTTGTTACCGGCGAATCGATCCCGGTAGAGAAAAAGGAAGGTGCCATGATTTTCGCCGGCGGACGTCAAGTGGGTAGCGCTATTGAGCTGGAGGTAGTGAATAAGGTAGAACAAAGTTATCTCACCCAACTCTGGAATCAGGATAAATCCGGAAAAAAAACAGACAACAAACTCACCACGGTTGTCGACAACGTGAGTCACTATTTCACCATCATTATCCTGTCGATCGCTACCTTTGCAGGGATATACTGGTTAATAAATGACCCTTCATTGGCGCTTTTTGCCTTTACTTCGGTGCTCATCATAGCCTGTCCATGTGCGCTGGCTTTAACCGTTCCTTTTACCTTTGGCAGCACCATGCGGGTGTTTGGCAGGGCCGGATTTTATCTTAAAAACACAGGCGTAATCGAAAACCTCAGAAAAACCGATGCCATCGTCTTTGATAAAACCGGAACCATTACCCTGAGCAGAAGTATGGACATTGGTTTTGTTGGAGAGGAGCTAACGCCAAAAGAACGACTGATGGTGAAAGCATTAGCCTCGCAGTCGAGCCATCCTTTAAGCGTTTCAATTAAAGACAGCATCGCAGGTCAACCCGAATGGGAAGTTGAAAACTACCAGGAAATCCCTTCGTTGGGGATAACCGGAATAGTGGATGGGGTAAGAATAAACCTGGGATCGAAAAAATTTGTCACGGGAAAAACTGATGAAGATGCCAATGCAAGCCATGTGTACTGTTTTATCGACAACCGGATCGCAGGCCATTTCCGCATCGCAAACAGCTACCGCAAAGGATTGCCGGAAGTGATAAATGAACTACAGAAAAAACATGAATTGTATTTGTTATCGGGTGATAACGAGAGCGAAAGAGAGAATCTACTGCCTGTATTTGGCCACAACGACCGACTGAAATTCAACCAAAGTCCTCAGGATAAAATGGATTTCATCACCAAGCTGAAATCGGAAGGAAAACGTGTTATGATGATAGGTGATGGGCTGAATGATGCCGGGGCATTGATGGAAAGCGATGTCGGGCTGACCATAGCCGATGATATCTATAGCTTTTCGCCTGCATGTGATGGCATCATCGAATCAAAAAAATTCAACAAACTCCCCGACTTTTTTCACTTCTCAGGTCTGGCCATGCGCGTGGTAGTCATCAGCTTTATTATCTCCTTTCTTTATAACGTGGTCGGACTGTATTTTGCGGTACAAGGCAACCTGTCGCCAATCATCGCCGCTATCCTTATGCCCATCAGTTCGGTAACTGTTGTAGCATTTGCCACCCTGTCGATAGAACATCTGTCGAAAAAGTCAAAATTGTAAAACCTTACAAGGGACAAGATTACAACTTTAATTATATTTATTCTAAATAACAATTGTTAATATAATTTAACAATTATTTTATAATTTTGAACAATAATTGTAATTGGGAACTCGAATACTTAAATGTCAGTCATTATCATCTTAGTCATAGTGGGAATAATCGTTGCGGGTGGCTTTTTACTGGGTTTCATCTGGGCTGTGCGCAACGGGCAATACGACGACATGTATTCGCCGGGTGTAAGGGTTTTATTTGAAGATCCGGGCAAACCTGACCCGGAAGAGCAAATTCCTGATAGCACCAAAGGAAAAGAAAAAACAACTATTTCTGATAAATAATTATTAAACTAACGCTATTAAGCTTATGGAGCTACAGAAATTTACTTACGACAACCGACTCAGTAACATGTTTTTATGGGCCACCGTAATTTGGGGCGTTGTAGGCATGCTGGTGGGTCTTACGGCAGCTTTCGAGCTGATTATGCCGAACATGAGCGGCAACATCTCGTGGTTGGTATTCAGCCGGATACGGCCTGTGCATACCAATGCCGCCATTTTTGCCTTTGTGGGAAATGGTATTTTTACAGCCATTTATTACTCCACTCCCCGCCTGCTGAAAACGCCCATGTACAGCAAATTGTTGGGCAACATTCACTTCTGGGGCTGGCAATTAATTATCGTTCTGGCCGCTGTTACCCTGCCCTTTGGACTTACCCAAAGCAAGGAATATGCCGAGTTAATCTGGCCCATCGACGTTTTGGTGGTGCTCATCTGGGTTGTTTTCGGTTTGAACCTGATCATGACGATGGTGAAACGCAGGGTGAAACACATTTATGTTTCCATTTGGTTTTATATTGCCACCTGGGTAACTATTGCCGTGCTTTACATTACCAACAACCTGGCTATTCCCGTCTCATGGTCAATGAGTTATCCCATTTACGCAGGTATTCAGGATGCGTTGGTACAGTGGTGGTATGGCCACAACGCGGTAGCTTTCTTCCTCACAACTCCGGTTTTAGGGATGATGTATTACTTCGTGCCAAAGGCTTCCAACCGTCCGATTTACTCCTATAAGCTGTCGATTATTCACTTCTGGGCGCTGATCTTTCTGTATATCTGGGCAGGTCCTCACCATTTGTTGTATTCAGCCCTCCCCGATTGGGCACAAGCGCTGGGCGTGGTGTTCTCGGTAATGCTTATCGCGCCTTCGTGGGGTGGTATGATCAACGGCTTGCTTACCCTCAGAGGCGCATGGGATAAGGTAAGAGAAGATCCCGTTTTGAAAATGATGGTGGTAGCCGTAACGGCCTACGGTATGTCAACTTTTGAAGGCCCTATGCTTTCGCTCAAATCGGTTAATGCTTTGAGTCACTTCACCGACTGGACCATTGCCCACGTACACATCGGAACGCTGGGATGGAATTCGATGATGAATTTCGGTATGATTTACTGGCTCGTTCCCCGTTTGTTTAAAACAAAACTGTATTCGGTGAAATTGGCCAATGTTCATTTTTGGATCGCCACCTTGGGCATGTTGTTCTTCTCAATTCCACTCTATTTTGCCGGATTTACCCAGGCTTTGATGTGGAAGCAATTTACAGAAGAAGGATTTTTAGCTTATCCAAATTTCCTTGAAACCGTTACCCAGATCCTCCCCATGTATCACTTGCGCGCTTTTGGTGGAAGCCTTTATTTTATAGGTGCTTTACTGTTTGTTTACAACGTGGTTAAAACAGCCATGGCTGGAAGTCTGGTGCGTTACGAAAGTGATGAAGCTCCTGCAAAAGCCAAGCCAAAACACAAAGAAGGATGGCATCGCGCACTCGAAGGCCGTCCCTTGCAGTTTACGGTGGCATCGCTTGTAGTTATCCTGATTGGTGGTTTGATCGAAATTGTGCCGATGTATCTGGTAAAATCGAATGTACCTACCATTTCTTCCGTTAAACCCTACACTCCCCTCGAGCTGGAAGGTCGTGACGTCTATATTAAGGAAGGATGTTATCTGTGTCATTCACAGATGATACGTCCCTTCAGAAGTGAGACGGAACGCTATGGTGAGTATACCAAGGCAGGCGAAACTGTTTACGATTTCCCATTCCAATTCGGGTCAAAACGAACAGGACCGGATCTGGCGCGCGAAGGAGTTAAAACCTTGCCAAACTACAAACCTGACTCATGGCATTTTAATCACATGATGAATCCTCAGAAAGTTAGTCCTGAGTCGATTATGCCAGCTTACCCTTGGTTGGCTGAGAACGAAATCGACCTCTCGCTTACTCCTGCAAAAATTAACGCAATGATTAAGCTGGGTGTGCCCTACAGCGAAGGATATGCCGATCAGGCTGTCGCCGACCTGAATGCACAGGCAGAAAAAATTGCAGCCGGATTGCAGGCAAGCGGAATCCAGGTAGATAAAAACAAGGAAATTATTGCCTTGATCGCCTATCTGCAACGACTTGGAACTGATATTTATACCACAAAATAGTAAGCTAAAATTTGTCTGACCATGAAAATAGTTATCAATAGTCTGGAAAGAATTGCGGGGGTTGAAATATACCCCATCATTTCTCTAATCATCTTTTTCGCGTTTTTTACCCTGGTAACCTACCTGGTGTTACGCACAAGCAAGGAGGAAATTGAAGAAATGAGTCACTTGCCACTCGATGATAATGATCTCCATCAGTCTGACAAACAATCATCAAAAAATTAATTTTACACACAGCAACTATGGCAACAGATCAAATAAATAAAAACCGTGACGAGGATTACGAAATTGATACCCTGACCAACGACCGTTTGATAAAAGATCACAGTTATGATGGCATCCGCGAACTCGACAACGACCTGCCCCCGTGGTGGAAATGGTTGTTTTATCTCACCATTGTGTTCGCCATTGCCTACATGATCAGGCTTTGGGTCTTTCAGGCCGACGATTTGGTTCAAAACCGTGAATATGAACTAGCTATGGAGGAAGCCAAGCTAAACCAACCGGCAAAATCGGCTGCGGATTTTTCTGTCGTTCTGCTCGAAGACCCCGTATCGCTGGCCAAAGGTCAGGAAACCTGGGTGAAAATTTGCGCCGCCTGTCATTTGGTAGATGGTGGAGGTATTGTTGGGCCTAACATGACTGATGAATACTGGATTCATGGCAACAAAATTGAAAACCTGTACACCATCATCACCAACGGTGTGATTGAGAAAGGTATGATTCCCTATAAAGATCAGCTCTCGGAAGAAGCCCGACTGGAAGTGGCCAGCTATATCCTGCTTAAACTGGTGGGAACGACTCCGGCAACACCCAAAGCACCACAGGGTGAAAAATTCTAGACTGCGAACTTAATACTTTGTTGAGAAGCCGAAAAAAATTCGGCTTCTTTTTTGCTAAAAGAATAACTTTGTGAAATAAATCATCTTTTAAGATTTAATCATGGCTAAAAAAACAAAAAGAGAGAAAGAACATTTTCGCGACAAGCTGACAACTGTTGATGCCAGAGGAAAGCGTGTGTGGGTTTATGCAAAAAAAATCAAAGGAAAATATTTCACCAAACGAAGCTGGCTGGCGGCTTTCCTGCTGCTCATTTTTTACGCAGGCCCATTTATCAAGGTAAATGGAGAACCCATCATGCTCTTCGACATCATGCAGCGCAAGTTTATTTTGTTTGGCGTGACGTTCTGGCCTCAGGATTTTCATCTGATACTGCTTTCCCTCATTACAGGAATCGTTTTTATTGTGCTTTTCACGGTAATATTTGGCCGCCTTTTTTGTGGATGGGTGTGCCCGCAAACCATCTTTATGGAATTTGTTTTCAGAAGGATTGAGTACCTGATTGAAGGAGACGCCGGAGCACAACGCCGTAGAAATAATGGCCCGATGAACTGGGACAAATTATGGCGCAAAACCCTTAAACATAGCCTATTCTACCTGATTGCCATCATTACTTCTCTTACCTTTTTATCCTATGTCATTGACTTCGAAAGGGTTAAACTCCTGTTGCTTACCGGTCCGCTCAACGAACCCGGTTCCTTTGCCGCCTTGTTTCTTTTCGCCGGTGTATTTTACTTTGTCTTCGCCTTTTTCCGTGAACAGGTTTGTACTATTGCCTGTCCTTACGGACGACTACAGAGTGTGCTCATCGACAAAAAAAGTATCCTTGTGGCCTACGACTATAAACGTGGTGAGCCCAGAGGCCCAATTAAAAGTGATGGTATTGAAAACCAGGGTGATTGTGTGGCTTGCGACAGCTGTGTGGTCGTCTGCCCGACAGGCATCGACATTCGTAATGGCACACAAATGGAATGTATTAACTGCACCGCCTGCATGGATGCCTGCGATACAGTGATGCGAAAACACAATAAACCTGAAGGACTTATCAGATACGATTCCGAAGAAGGTATAAGCACCGGAAAACATTCTGTTTTCAACACCCGTTCAATCGCTTACTCCGTTGTACTGCTCTTACTCCTCATTTTCGTGGCTTCGCTGTTTTCGTTCAGAGGGAGTTTTGAAGCCACCATCCTGCGCTCCAGAGGGAGCATGTACCAGGAATATGGCACCGACAGTCTGAGCAATATCTACAACTACAACCTGGTGAACAAAACCAACAAAGCCATCGACATCGAAATAAAAGTAGAATCACTCCCCGGCCGGATACAGTATATCGGTGGCAACCAAACCGTTGAAGTGGGTAGCGTGGGCAAAGGCACTTTCCTGATTGTGCTTCCGACAAACGGTTTAAGCTCTTCGCAAACCAACGTTACGCTCGGATTATATATGGATGGATCACTGATTGAGACTTATCAGACGTCGTTTGTAGGACCGGCCTCATTGGATTAATCAGAATAAATAAACCAACTTTGCGCTGTTTTAACAAAAAAAATATACCATGAAATACAAATGGAATTGGGGTACTAAACTGGCGTTGTGGATCACGGCCTTCATCCTCTTTATGCTTACACTCGTCTTTCTCACCTTTCAAAACGATGCCATGCTCGTTGAACGCGACTATTATCCCAAAGGACTGGAATACCAAAACCGCATCGATGAAGTAAAAAGGGCAGGTGCAGCCGGAGCATTTTTTGATTTAAGACAAGAAAATAATACCCTTATTCTGGACATGGTTAATATTCATGCTGACAGCGGAAAGGCAGTGTTTTTCAGACCATCTGACAACACACTCGACTTGTCTTTCGACTTAGCAACCGTAAACAAAGACAGTCTACTCCTGCCCATTGCCAAGTTCAAAAAGGGAAAATACATCCTTAAAAGTCAATGGTATAAGGATGGAGAAAGTTACTATTTTGAAAAAATACTATTTATAAAATGATTGAATTATATGGAATGGCACTCCTGACAGGTTTGGTCGGGAGTTTACACTGTATTGGCATGTGCGGCCCTATTGCCATCGCGTTGCCTCTGGGCAAACGACATTTCGGTTACAAATTACTGGGTAGCATCACCTACAACCTGGGACGCATCATCACCTACGGCCTGCTTGGCGCGGTATTTGGCTTGCTTGGTCAGGGAATTGAAATGGCCGGACTTCAAAAATGGGCCTCCATACTGATTGGAGCTGCCATGATTTTGTCGGTGATCGCTCCTGCCCTCTTCAAAGGTAAAATTAAATATGAACAAGTCTTCTTTGGCTATGCCGGGAAATTAATCGGCCAATTCAGAAAGCTGTTTACCATCAGCTCATTGCCCTCCCTATTCCTGATTGGTTTGCTCAACGGACTCCTCCCGTGCGGGCTGGTATATGTGGCCATTGCCGGGGCAATCAACACCAACGACACCCTCAACGGGATTATGTACATGATTATCTTTGGTCTGGGAACTATTCCTGTAATGGCAGCTATTCCAATAATTGGCAACCTGATAGGGAAAAACATCAGGAAGCGTTTCAGCAAAGTGCTGTCGGTTTTCATCGTTATATTGGGCATCATTTTTATTTTGAGAGGTATGGCCTTAGGAATCCCTTACATTAGCCCGGCTGATAAAATGCTTGTTCCACATGAGAAAATGATGAAACCGATGGATAAACCAGGTGCGTCAACGCATACCGGGTGCTGCGGAGGGTAAAGAAATATTACAGAAATTTTTCTAAATTGGATCAAATCTAAATAAATCCTTTTATTACCTTTGCAAACTCAAACATTAAACGAATAACGATGAAAAAATACGCAATCTTTTTAATGATTCTGGCTATGGCTGCCATTGGCAATCAGGGTTTCGCTTTGACGCCCGACGATGATCCGGCAGATGCCAAATTTCCCAATGGCGCAAAAATCTACAAAGCCAAATGCGTGGCTTGCCACCAACTCACCGGACTGGGCATACCCAATGCGTTTCCTCCACTCAAAGGATCTGATTACCTGATGGCCGACAAAAAACGCGCTGTACGACAAGTACTTAACGGCTCGCATGAACCCATGACCGTGAACGGTGCTGTGTATAACTTACCCATGCCCTTTCAGGTTGACACCCATCAGGATGCTGTTGACGTGATAAACTACGTGCTCAACGCCTGGGGAAACAAAGGAGGAACCATTACACTCGAAGAGGTTAAAGACATCAAAATTGTACGATAACCACACCATTAAAAAAATAACAAAAGTCGTTGCTCCGAAAATTGGAGTAACGACTTTTTTTTAAATATTGAAATTATACAACATGAAAAAGCTACCCCTGTATTCCCTTCTACTCCTGGTATTTGCAGTAGGATGCGGTCCTTCAACAACAAGTAACAAGATAAATAACGCCGAAAAATCACAAGCCATCGTACTCAACGCCACGCAATTAGCCGACAGCATGAAACTGGTAGAAGAGCTTGAAGTGATTATTTCAGGTACCATCACCGATGTATGCCAGATGTCGGGCTGCTGGCTTGAATTAGACATGGGCAACGGCAACGAGGTGTTGGTGACTTTTCCGGAAGACGTTTTTGTCGTTCCCGGCGACGCCATCGGAAAACAAGCCACGGTTACCGGACTGGCCAGCAAGGTGATACTGCCCGTGAAAAGACTTCAACTACAAGCCGCCGACGAAGGGGCAACAGAAGAAGAAATCAATGCCATCGTTGAGCCCGTGACGGAATACAGCATAGCCGCTTCACAAGTTATCGTGAAGTAAGTACAGGCTAAAGCATGGGATATCTGTAGATTACATGCGAAACTTGATTTGAGTTTAGTAATAATCCAACTGCCGGAAATACAATAGGCGGTATTGCCTGATCTTAACAATTAAATCTGCTTGTATAAACCGAAAAAAGTCCCGGAGGTTTTTGCGATACAAATTCAAATTATTTTTACTTTTACCTTTTCAAAACCCCAAACGGTGATCGGAACTTACGACAGCATTCCATCCATACATGCTCCTGAACGCACACTTGCGTTTGGTTTGATGAAAATGCCAAAA
>DJVY01000186.1 GCA_002440885.1 Bacteroidales bacterium UBA6244 | reverse complement strand
TGAAAACAGCTAAAGAATTTGATGAGCTATTTGAAAGCGGTGACGATATAACGGAGTTCGTAGATTACTCGAAATAACAAGTCAATTGAGTAAATTAGTGCCTACTCAGTCAGTTCCGTTAAATACAGAAACTCAAATATTATTTATTTTTACGCTATAATTATGTACAGAAAAATGTAAGGAAATTATATGCAAGTTATGAGTTTAACAGAAGCAAGAAATAATTTAAAAGCAGTATTTGATAGCGTGTATTTAGATCATGACGAAGTTATCATACACAGAAAAGGCAAAGAAAATGTTGTCGTTATATCGTTTGACGAGTATAACGCAATGAAAGAGACAAACTATCTGTTTGCATCTTCTAAAAACAAAGAGAGGCTTTTAAGCTCCCTAAAACACGCAAGAGAAGACAAAACATTTGAAAGAGAACTCTTAGAAGTATGAATCTGATGTGGACGGATGAGAGCTGGGAAGATTATGTTTACTGGCAAAATACAGATAAGCAAATCGTTAAAAAAATCAACAATCTCATAAAAGATATCAAAAGAAGTCCATTTGAAGGCATTGGCAAGCCTGAACCCTTAAAGTATGAGCTAAGCGGCTGTTACTCAAGAAGAATCACGGATGAACACAGGCTTGTTTATGAAATAAGCGATGATAAAATTATCATCATCGCCTGTAGGTATCATTACTAAGAAATAACTAGTTTTTTATTTTATGACTTTTCTAGCGTTTATCGAGCAAAATGGTGTCACTTTTTTACTTCTAAGGAATTTTAATGCAATGCTACTGCGACGGCAAAAAAGAGTTTGAGGAATGCTGCAAAGGCTATTTAAACTCTGCTCTAACTCCTGCAACACCCGAGCAGTTAATGAGAAGCAGATACTGCGCTTATGTTTTAGGCAACGGTGAGTACATAGTAAAAACTACCGCAAAAGATCAAAGATGCGAAGATGACGCAAATCTTATAAAAGAGTATTCCAAAAGCGTAATATGGCTCGGTCTTGAAGTGCTTAACGCAAAAGGCGATATTGTTGAGTTTAAAGCCTACTATAAAGATGCACAAGGAGTAAAAGTACAGCATGAGAAGAGCAATTTTATAAAAGAAGACGGTATATGGTACTACAAAGACGGTCTGCTTATAGCCTCAAAGATAGAGAGAAATATGCCCTGCCCGTGCAAAAGCGGTAAAAAATATAAAAAGTGCTGCGCTTAAAAAGAATATTTGGAGTAAAATTTCATTTATGATTGATGATTTGATTTTAAACTATATTCTTGTATTTATTTTTCTTGAGCTATATGAGATCTCATGGCAGAAAGCTCCAAGCATTATGGGTATGATTATCCGTATGAACAAATACTACTCTAAGAGCGTACTTCTTTTTTTAATAATGCAGCCCACTTTTTACTTTGCCGTCTGTTTTGCCATATTATGCGATTATGATATATTTGCGATGATTTTTCTATTTTTAAAGAGTGCAGACGTTATTACAAAAATACTTCTTATAGAGCAGATCTTTACAAAGAAAAGACTTTCTCATGAAACAAGCTTGATTTTACTCTCTCCGATTGATAATTTTTTGCCGTATATAGGGCTTATTATTTATCCGATTCTTATAGCTTTAGCTTTCTAATTCGGAGTAAGTATTTTTAAGCTGCGCTTGTTTTGATAAAAATTTAACGCTTTGAGAAATATCCTCATTTGTTATATGATAGTGCTCATGCAGTTTCTCTAAAGATCTCTCCACTTTTGTCGTAAGTATAACGATTAGAGATTCCATCTGCTCTTTTATACTGTCTATCTCGCCGTCTTTTAGATCCTTAAACTCGTTTATCATTATGCTTAGCTGCGATTGAGATTTTACATATTCGGATTTTATAATTTCTATATCACTCATAAGATCTCTCATCGTGCTATAAACATCATAAAGAGCGCTGTTTTGATTTTGCAGTTCATTCATTTTTTTAGAAGATAAAATCATCTGCTTCATTATAAGCTCGCTCTGCTCTTTTACAATTGCAAGTTTATTTTCGCCTTCATATAGCGAAGTGTTTATGCCCTCTGCATGAGATTTTAAAGATAAGACCTCTCTCTCAAACGGTTTTATAATCTCGTTTAACTGTTCAAGAGTATATTTTATAATCGTCTTTGCGATAGTCTGAGATATATTGCTTATAGCTTGAAGACTGTTTTTTAACTCCTGTATCTCTACTGCCATTGAACCGTTGTTTTCAAATGATTTCTCAAGAGTAGATTTTATTTTATTGAAATGGTCCTGCTCCGTAATTCTAAGTATATCTATATGTTTATGTACGACACTGTCCAAAGACGGAAGCTGAACTTCCGTAAAATTTTCAAATGATTTTGCTATATCAAGATGAAGACTTTCCAACTGTTCAAATTTTTCCAAAAATTTATTTTGATTTAGTAAAATATTATCAAGAACTTTTAGGTCATGCCTAAATCTCTCTCTACCCTCTTCTTTTGCTTGTTGATCTTGATTTTGATTTAAGAGGATCTTTTTCTCGACTTCTATCGTAGATTCTTTTAGCTCTGCGGTATTTTCCAGAAGCTCTTTTAAATACTCTTGTTCAATCTTTGACTGTTCGGTCTGCACGGTTTGATAAAGCACGTTCATAACGATATAGAGAAGCAATGAAACCAAAATCGGGATCATACTCTCTTTTAGTATAATAAGCATATTTTCATTTTCAGGTTGAATAATAAAATGAAGAAGAGCACTTATAATACCGATACTTAGTATAAGCGGGATGTAATTTATCTTGTTTGGCTGTTTAAGTATAGATATCTGTCGCAAAAAAAGTAATGCCATAATCACAAAAGCAATCAATAAATCGATGTCAAACACGCTTAAATCCTTGAAATGGAGTTAAAACATTCTATCATAAAATTTTATAAAACTAGATCTAACACTTCCGAAGGTCTCTTTACTACTACTTTAGCATCGCTATACGGAGTAAATCCCCATGTCGCAAATATGGGTTCTATCCCTGCAGCGTTAGCGCTTAATATATCTTTCGAATTGTCGCCTATCATCCAAGCTTTATGGCTTTTTTCATCAAAACCGTAATGACGCAGTATATGTTTTAACATAAGAGGGCTCGGCTTCGGCTCGCTTACTCTGTCCGCACCGATTATAACGTCGAAAAGTTTTTTGATATTTAAATGCTCAAGCATTCTTAAGGCAAATTGGGTAGGAGCGTTTGTAGCTACGGAGATCTTCACGCTATTTAAAACCAAAAGCTCCAACATCTCTTTTATCCCTTCATAGAGGTAGACGTTTTGAATGCATTGAAGCTCGTAATGGCTCTCAAACAATATCTTGTCTCTATCAAGATAGGTTTGTGTTCCGTAAAAGAGCATGGAGAGATTTCTTACCTCCATATTTATAGCTTCTACTATAAACTCTTCGCTAAGCGGCTCTAAGCTATAGTGCCTCTCTCTTACGTGATTTACAGAAATCGTTATATCCTTTTTTGAATCCAGAAGCGTTCCGTCCATATCGAAAATAACAATTTTCATATGCTTTTTTTATCTCATTTTTTCATAAATCTCAAAAAGTGCGTCTACAAAATAGTCGCTGTCGTTAGGGCAGGCACAAACTCTATAATCCTCAAATCCAAGCTCATCCGCCATATCGCGGTACTCTATGGAGAGTTCAAAATCTGTTTCTGAGTTATCGACGGTAAAAGCTATGGGAAATATAATAACCTTTCTGCTCTTGATCTCTTTTAGCTTATCTTCCAGTGACGGAGAGAGCCACTCCATAGGTCCGACTTTGGACTGATACGCCAAATGAACTTCATGAAAGTTTAAGCCGTCCTCTTCAAGCATATTTTTTAAAAGTGCGACGTGTTTTTCGATATGTTTTTGATAAACGTCGCCTGCTTCTATAACTTTTACGGGAAGTCCGTGAGCCGAAAAGATAAGGTCAAACTCGTTAGATTCATCTACATTTATACGCTCTTTAATTCTCTCTAGTATAGCTCTGTTGTAATTCGTATTTTGAAAAAAGTGCTTTACTTCGACTAAAATCGCATCGCCGCCGCTTAAGTGATAATTCTCTTCAAAATCTTCCAGCGACGACTTTGTAGTCGTAGTAGAAAACTGAGGATAAAGAGGAATAAGATAGATCTTCTCTACATTCTCTTCATTTAATCTCTCAATAACCTCGGAAACAAAAGGAGAAGTATAACGCATAGCAAAATCAACCGTTACACTCTCATCCATTCTTGATTGGAGTTTTTGTACAAGTTTTTTCGTATGCCCTACTATAGGAGATTTTCCGCCTATTTGTCTATAGATCTCTTGAGACTTTTCAACTCTTAAAAAAGTGATCGTCTTAGCAATCAGACTTCTTAAAAGCGAGCTTTTTACGCTTATGATATTTTTGTCGTTAAACATATTCGTCAAAAAAACTTCAACCTCTTCAAGGTTGTTAGGACCGCCCATATTTAGTAAAACAATCGCCTCTTTTGCCATATCTAATCTCCTTTAGCTATTTGGCTTACCTTGTACATTATCTGCTGCAGAGGAAGCATATCTTCATAGATCTTATAGAGCGCATCTATAAGCAAATCTCCGTCTTCTATAATATGCGGTTCTAAAACTTTGTAAGTTGCCATACCTTTATGTAGACTTAGTTCCACACTTTGCATATCTGCGCTAAAGCCTTTTGGATACTTTTTGTACTCTTGTCCCATAGTGCCGTAGCCTAAAGAGTTTAGTTTTTCTAAAACCCTGCCTAGATCTACCCTATTTTTATCGTCTCTGATATACTCTCTGTAAGCGTCAAGCATCGGCTTGTTGAACCATCTAACGCCTACGGCTACAAAAAGCTCATCCGGTGAGAAATGCAGATAAAAAGAGGATTTTTGAAGTCTGCATCCGCTCCAGCCGCCCTGAGGAAAGATAATACCTATTTTTGACTTCATAGGTTCTTTATTTTCGCCCATTCGTCTGACATCTCTATACATCTTAAAAAGAGATCTGTTTATCTTAGGATCTGCATCGACGCTAGGCTCCAGCGCCATCAGATGCTCGCCCATCTCAACGACAAAAGCTTTTGAGGGATTTAAAATAGTTCTTTCATATACATCTCTATTTGCCTCAAACCACTCTTTATTGTTGTTTTTACGGATATCTTTTAAAAAATCTATTGCGCCTTTAAAGCCTGTGAATTCCATATACAATCCCTTAAGCCAGCTTTCTATTTCTAAAAGAAATCGCTATAAGTATAAAAAGAATTGCATAGGTTATAGGCACGAAATCAGGAATCGGAACAGGATCTCCTTTTGCGTATGAGTGCATTCCGGCTAGATAGTAGTTTACTCCGAAGTATGTCATGATAACCGATGTATAAGATAGAAGCGATATAACGCTGTAGTTAAATTCGCTATAGATCGATTTGATAAATCTCAAGTGAACTACGACTGCATAAACAAGTATGGTAACCAAAGCCCATGTCTCTTTTGGATCCCATCCCCAGTAACGTCCCCAGCTTTCGTTAGCCCAAACACCTCCAAGGAAAGTTCCAATAGTAAGCATATACAGTCCAATCATAACCGAACGTTCGTTGATGATGGTAAGTTCCTTTACGCGATGACTGATGGCTTTGGCATTGTTTTTACCGCGGAAAATCATGAGCAACAAATTCAGAAATCCCAGCAAGGCAGACAAGGCAAAAAAGCCGTAACTGGCTGTAATTACAGAGACGTGGATAGTTAGCCAGTAAGACTTTAACACCGGTACAAGATTGGTCACTTCAGGATCCATCCAGCTGAGATGTGCTACCATAAGAATGATGGATGTAAGCACTGTGGTTGCAGCCAGTGTCATCTTTGATCCACCTGAAAAAATCAAACCAGCCAGCAGTGTGACCCAACCGATATAAATCATCGACTCATACCCATCGCTCCAGGGAGCATGTCCTGAAATATACCAACGCAATCCCAATCCAAAGGTTTGGTAGATGAAGCCAATAATCACCAAAACTACCATAACACGGACGATCCAGCGAATAACTTTGGATGTTCTGAACATCTCTACAAACAGCAAGATGAGCATCAGTAATCCAAGTAGCCCAAAATACTTGCTGAGGTTATCGAAAATCAGGAGTTTGTTATAAAGCAACTCCATTTTTGTTCGGTTCGTGTCAGGGAGTATGGACTTACCATATTTCTGCTGGAAATCATCAATTCCCTCCAACAGCTCATTAGCCTGCGACAATTGTCCATCGGCTACCGATTGGAGGAAGGCTGGAACGATGGAAGAAATAAACATGGAGTCAGCAGCCGGCATGCCTTTAAACTCGGCATTGGGTGCATACCATGGATGTTCAGGATCGGAAGGGTCGGGAAGAATTTTGAGCATATCGCCTGAAAACACCATAAAACAGATGTTGAGGCGTTCATCCACTTTCATAATTTCATTGTCGAACTTGCTTCTGGCGGCCGGCTTCTTTTCATAGGCCTTGCTCACATAGTCGTTTAGCTTGTAAGTTCCCTCGCTGAGATTAATAAAATCAAGATAGGATGCATATTTCCCCGAAACACCTAACACTTCAGCCACTTCAGGATGTCCTATTTTAATCATGGGAACTTGTTGCCATTCAGTTGGATTGCTCATCATACCCAGAAAAACCTGATCAGCGGTTTGTCCATCAAAACTGCTTTTGCGCGAGACCTTGCGGAGGATTTCGCCCGTGAGCGTGTTTACCGGTTTTAGACGGCCATCGTGCGACTGAACAAGAAGTTTTCCAAATTCAGTGGCCTGCTTTTTATTTACAGCTGATGGATGCTGGTTGTGTGCCATATTCCGCATAGTTTGAGCTTCCAAATTTTGCGGGCTCATCACTCCGACCATAAACAGGAAAATCGTCACTGCCGCGACTGTCGTTTTTGCTCGGTTACGAATCTGACGTCCAAGTGAAGCAAACCGTGAGTTCGGGTTAAATAGACTTAAAAACATGCCCAGAGTCATTAAAAAATATCCAACATATGTAAAAAAAGTTCCCCAATAGTCGTGATTTACCGAAAGAATTGTACCCAATTCATCAGGATCGTACGACGACTGGAAAAAGCGAAATCCTTTGTAGTTTAACACATGATTCATATAGATACGGTAGGGCATTTTTACATTATCGGCAGGATCGAGCAAAATTACTTCGCTGGCATAGCTTGAGGGGCTTCTGCTACCCGGATAACGTTCTAACTGGAATTCAACCAACTGCAACGAAAATGGCAGGGGTAAAATTTTTGCTCCATATTGCATGGTGATTTGCGCGCTGCCCAAAGTAAATGTGTTAGGAACTCCCTGATAACCTTTTCCTCCCCGTAATACAATCGTTTTTTCCTGTGTTCCGTCACTGGCTTCAACCACCAAAGCGTTCAAATAACCTGCGTTTTCTGGTCCAATAACATAATCAACACCCCCATTCTTGTAGAAATTGGTAATCACCACACTCAGTTGTGGCATTTGATAAAGCGTTCGCAATTCAAACGGATGCCACACACCGGCTTGCAATGTGTCGCGGCTTTGTGTCATCATCGAAAGACTGGTCAAATCATCACTAGCAAATATGAACAGTTTCTCATTTTCGTACTTCATATTAACTGCCTCCGGCATGAAATCACTTCCGAAGTTCAGCACAACTCCGCCAAAATTCTGGGTTTGCCCTTCTTTGATCAGCACATTTTGCCTTCCTGTTCCCGACGCCGAAACAGCTAAACTCAGATAAGGGCTTCCTCCAGTTGGCATGTCGGTTATAACTTCCTGAGCATTTGGGATATAGCTTATGGAATGAAAAGAGTAGGTATTGCCATTTACTGAAACTCGGTCAGAATACGCTTCCTGGGTCAGGACAGAAAGAAGGGTTGATTCATCGGTATGTACCGTTCTGTCACCGTCTTTAATGGTGATATCTACATAGGTGTTATCTGATGAAATGGTATTCACAACTTCACCCTGCCTGATGTGCATCATGCCTTCGTAACTGATATACCTCGTAATGGCACTTCCGATGAGTATCACGATAAAAGACAGGTGAAATATAAAAATAGTCAGCTTTTTTGGTACGTATAGCTTGTTAACAAAAATATTCCCCGTGAGGTTGATTGTAAGCAAAGCCAACAAGATTTCAAACCATAAAGCATTGTATACCACAGCTTTTGAGGCAGTTGTTCCAAAATCATTTTCGATAAAGGTAGCAGCCCCAATCGAAAAAGCAAACATCAGGATAAGCGCTCCCATAGTTTGCATTGAAAAAAAGAAGGAGGTTATTTTATTCATAGTAGTTATTGTATTTATAGTTTTTAGATTTTTATTTAGAAGCCACTTATCTTATTTATTTTGTTGTTTATCTTTAATAATCACATCAATTGCCCCAACACCAAATTTACTGATGGACGCCATTCTGTTTTTCACTCCTTCAAAATCGTCCAGTGCTTTTATAATGGCATTTTTCAGCACGCCGTTTCCAACGCCATGGATAAAGGTAATTTTGTCGTATTCATTTTCAAGTGCACTGTTGAGGACCTTATTAAACTCACTCATCTGTAAGGCAAACATGTCATGGCTGGTCATTCCCGCGATGTTATCGACTAATTCAGCGATGTGTAAATCAACAATAGCCTCACCAACAGCGGTTTTGTATTTGCTTATATAAGGCTTTTCTTTTCTGACATCAGACTGATGACTGGTGATATCGCTGTTGTATTTGCGCACGGCCTCCTGATCAGAAGCCACCACCAGAGCCAATTGTGATACCAGATTCACCATGAGTGCTTTTCCTTGTAGTAGGGTATTTGACACAAAGCTACCTTCCTTAAAAAACCTGTTTGCTTTGATATCCAGTGAAATATGAGCCGGCATATAAATCTTTTTTGGCATGTCGGCATGAAAAAGCAACTGTATTGCACCAACGTTCCAGTTTTCTATCTCATCGCGGCTAATGCTCTCTATAACAATTTTTGAATGGGCTGGAACTGAACCAAAGTCAATACCTTGCAAGTTATTGTCTTGTTGCAAAAATAAACTGTAAAGCAACTCGTAACCCGTGTGATTGATCAGAATAACATCCAGTTGTCCGGCAAGCAACCATTGCTGCTCTTGTGGCTCAAAGGCTAAATAAACTCCAGGTTCTTCCTTTATTTTTCCCCATGGATTTATCTCAGTTATGGCTGATTTTTCAGGAACTACCGGCTCGTTTAAAACCTCAACAGCCGTTTTACGCCGCTCTGTTTCCATGGGAGGGTTGTTGCGAAAATCAGGAATCAGGTTCACGGTAAGCACAGGCATCTCAAAGCCATCGTCTGTCTCTACTTTCACCATACGGTGATCGATTACCGAAATAACCGTTCCGCCACCTACTTCGTTCAAAAACTTGACCTTGTCACCTACTTTAAAACCCATCGCTCCTTTAATTAAGTTAGCAAAATTACGAAATAACCCTCTCCTAAAGGTATGTTAAAACAGATATTTCAAAACTGCATCATTAAATTCAGGTTATCAGGTATTTGGATTTACATTGTTTAAAAATAGGTGAAAAATATCATGTTTTTCTAAGCTCACTTTTTTCTACTGGAAACCTCTTTCCTGCGTTCATTGGGTAAATGACTCTTGCAAAATGACTAGACAATAATTTAGAAACCCAGATAAATAAGACAAAACTTCAGGAATAATCTGGAGATATATCGTATTTTTGATGAAAAATATCATGTTATGAAAACACAAGGATTCCTTCTAAGCCTGATCTGTTTATTTACCGGAGTTCAACTGCTAGCTCAGTCGGGCAGTATTTCAGGGAAAATTACCGATCAGGGGAACGGCCAACCCATTTCACTTGTTACGGTTAAGAATATCCAAACAGGAGAAACTACCACTTCCGGCAAAAGCGGCCTGTTCAGGCTTAACGCGGGCGATAAGCTTCCTCTAGTTATTGAATTCAGTCATCTGGGATTTGACACCTTGCGGGTTAGTGTTGATAAGGATGGACTATCTATTCCTCTAACTATCAACATGATCGAAAAACAAACACAATTATCAGAAGTTGAAGTGTTTAGTGACTTAAAGAAAAGTCAGTATCCGGTATTGCATGTAGGCATAACTCCTCTTGAACGCACTCCGCAACAAGACATCGGAAAGTTTTTAAGGTCAGAACCCAATGTTGGAGGAATTCGTAAAGGAGCACTAGGCATCGATCCGGTAATCAGGGGATTTAAATACAGTCAACTTAATGTGCAATTAAACGGCGGAACGAAGATTGAAGGGGGTTGTCCGAACAGAATGGATCCGGCTACCGCCCATGTCGACATCAACGATTTGAAAAACATTGCCATTTATAAAGGACCTTACGCCTTAAAATATGGACCTGCTTTCGGAGGGGTATTACGCCTTATAACCAGCGAACCAGAGTTTTACGAAACTTATCAAACAAAAGTGAGCATGATAGTTGGTGGGCAAACCAATTACAAAGGATTTAAAAGCCGTATACGTGTCAGCGGAGGAAACGAGCTCCTAGCCTATAGTTTTTCAGCCAACTGGAATAAATACGGGGACTACAAAGCTGGCAACGGCGATGTAATGCAGGGAGCATCCAATACTTCAATGATTAAAGGACAAATCGGTGTACAACCCTTGAAAGGTCAGAAATTCTTTCTGAGCTACGATAAAAGTCAGGGTCGTAATGTTGATTTCCCCACCCTTCCGATGGACGAAAGATCTGATGACACCGAAATATATGATTTCAACTATTTGGGAACGAGTTTCGGAACAGGGATAAATTTCATACGAGCTAATGTGTACAAATCAGATGTGCATCATATCATGGATAATAAACTCAGGCCATTTTCGGACACAGTAGTGGCTATTTCCGACATTACAGCCACCAACACAGGAGGTCGTATCGCCATTAATTTCAATTTAGGAAAGTCAGTTATTGAGGCCGGGAGCAGTTACGAAAGCATTACAAAAGATGGAAACCGGTTCAAAACCATGATTATGCAACCCAATATGCCGACATTTACCGAGGAACTCTGGAACAATGCCTTAATCAACAACCTTGGGTTCTTCGCTGAATACCAAGCTACTAGCTCCAAAATTGATTGGGTAGCCTCTGTGCGACTTGATTTCAATCAGGCCAACTCCGATCCTATGGTTCGCTACGCCCCAACAGGTGACCCCGTGTTTCTGGATGCCGATACCAAAAGTAATTATACCAACTTTAGTTTTAGCGGCGGAATGACATGGCACATCAACAAGTTTAACAAATTCGGCATAGCACTTGGAAAAGGTGTCAGAAGTCCTGATATGACTGAACGTTTCATCACCTTGCTCCCTGTCGGTTACGACAATTACGACTACGTGGGAAACCCAAAACTCAAACCGGAAGAAAACCACGAAATTGAATTCGATTGGGGCTATCAGCACTCACGTTGGGGTAATTTGCAGGCAGGTATCTTTTTCAGCTTTGTGACCAACTACATTTCAGCAGTCATGGTTCCTCCTTCAGAAATTAAACCCCAAACAAAAGGAGTGTTGGGCGTGAAGCGCTTTATAAACGTCGATAAAGCTTATCTCACAGGTTTTGAGTTTGTTTACTCCACCCCGGAAAAACTTAAATGGGACGCTTCGCTCACAGCGGCCTATACCACTGGCATCAATCCCGAGGCTACGCATTATATAATTGAAAACGGGCAGGTTACAGGTGAAGAAACGATAAAAAATGATCCTTTACCGGAAATCCCGCCTCTGGAAGCCACGGTTTCTTTTAACTACCATCTGATGAAGCGTCGATTAAGTCCGGGTGTAAAAGTGCGCGTTGTGGCCGAACAAAATCAAATCAGCAAAGCCTATTACGAAACCTCTACTCCCGGCTTTACCACAGTAGAATTTATGCTCGCTTACACTTACAGCAAGAACCTGAAAGTTTATGGAGGTATTTCAAACCTCTTCAACACAAACTATTACGAACACCTGAACCGGAGGATCGTTGGATCATCGGCTCCCTACCTCGAACCCGGTCGTGTGTGTTATCTTAACCTGATTATTTCACTTTAAAACATTAAAAATGAAACTTATAATAAAAACACTCAGTATTGTAACCTTGCTAATTCTGTTTGGCGCATGCAACGATTTGACCCAAAAAAAAGTCACCTATAAAGCAACAGGTGCTGTTTCAGAATTCACTCTCCAGTATCAGAACGCGAACAACGAATTGATTACGGTTAACGTAACTCCGGAAAGTGCGGCTGATGTGTGGAAGTTTGACCTTATGGCCGAGGAAGGCGAAATTGTTTACCTGTCGGGAAAATACAATGATATCTATTCAGGTTTGTTGTTGCAAATACTTATTGATGGCAAAGTTTATAAACAGGGAAGCAGCCGCTACGACACCATTAAATACCTTACCGTAAGTGGTACGATTCCTTACAATTAAGACCTTTAACAAATGTTTTTACTAAAGATCAACATCACATTATTCACTATAATTGGGATACTTGTGGTTTCAGGCTGTACCTCGAAAACAGAAACTCCGGAACCAACAACAGGGAAACTAACCCTCCACTTCGACCACGAAGTTGATCAAGCGCCCATTGTCTTCGATACCATGCGCTATACCAACGCGGCAGGAAACAAGTATCTTGTAAATGAAATACAGTATTTCATTTCGGATGTTACCTTACATCACACCGATGGTAGAAAAATACTCCTCGATGCATGGGAAGACATACACTATGTAGACACCGATCTGCCGGACACACACGACTATCTTTTTAAAGATGAAATTGAACCAGGCGATTACGCGAGACTTTCATTTACTTTTGGCATAAATGAAGTAAAAAACCAAACACTGATGTTCGTCAACCCTCCCGAATCGTTTATGTTCTGGCCCGATAACCTCGGCGGGGGATACCATTACATGAAACTCAACGGCAAATGGCTTAATCCCTCAAATCAGGTTGTTCCTTTCGATTTTCATCTGGGGATTGGCCAAATATACTATTCCTATCCCGATTCAATTACCTCATTCGTTCAGAACTATTTTACTGTTGAACTCCCCCAATCTGCTTTCAGCATTACAGCCAATCAAACCACTAACATTGAGCTTGTTATGCAGGTTGAAAACTGGTTTCAATCGCCCAACTTATACGACCACAACACCTGGGGCGGCGACATCATGCAGAATCAGGAAGCCATGATTCTGGGTGTGCAAAACGGATGGGACGTCTTTAAGGTTAAAAACATCGATGCAAAATGAAAGCTCTGTATACCATCATAACCTTGTTATGGCTACTTTCATGTATCCTGTCGTGCAAGAAAGAGACAAAGGAAATTCCCTATCAACCAACGCCATACGAAATTGATATTCCTTTTGGGTTTCCTACCAAATTGAATATACCGGAAAACAACCCCATGACTGTTGAGGGTATTGAATTGGGAAGGTATTTGTTTTACGATGGACGACTTTCAGGGCGCACCCATCCGGATTCGCTCATGAGCTGCGCTACCTGCCACCGGCAGGAACGTTCGTTTGAGGCTGGCATAGACCATCCTGATTTTCCTGGTGGTTTCCCACATGGACTTACAGGATTACAAACCCACCATGTTATGCTTCCTATGATTAATTTGGTTTGGAACTCCACAGGATATGGCTGGAATGGGTTTCTTTATCCTGACAATCCCGATCCACAGTTACGAAACCTTGAAGATTTTGTCCGCTTGGCAGTTTTGGCTTCCGATGAAATGGATGGCGACACCACCCGAATTAAAAACCTGTTTCAAAGCTTAAACGGCTATCCTGAATTATTTGAAAAGGCTTTCGGCAGCAGCCAAATAACTTTTACCCACATTGAAAAAGCCATAGCTCAATTTATACGCACCCTGATTTCGGCCGATTCACGATTCGATAAGTATATGCGTGGCGAGCTGCAGCTTTCTCCCTCGGAATTAAATGGATATGTGCTTTTTACCACCGAAGAAGGAGCCGATTGTTTTCATTGTCATGGTGGCTTTGGAAACCCGTTGTTTACAACACACCTGTATTATAACGATGGCAAGGACACCCTCTTTACCGACCCGATGGATCGCTTCTCAATTACCGGTGATCCTATGGACATTGGGGCATACAAGGCCACTACCATGCGAAACATTGAACTCCAGGGACCATATATGCATGACGGGCGTTTTGAAACACTGGATGATGTGATTGATTTCTATTCAACGGCTGTTGTCAATTCCCCTTCAATAAGCCCGTTGATGCACCATGTAGCCAATGGTGGTGTAAGACTAACCCCCACCGAGCGCGAAGATCTGTTGAGTTTTATACGCACCCTGCGTGACGATTCTTTTCTGACAAACCCCAATTTTAGTAAACCTGAACATTTTCCGGATGAGGAATGAGCGTTGGTACCTGCGGTCTCAAAACTGAAGATCGCTTTTTAACCATCAGATTTTAGCTTGCTATAAATTGACAGATCCGCAAAAACATTACCCGTAAGCAATTCACCTTGTCGTTCAGTCCCTTCAAATGCAAAGCCAAGCCTTTGAGGAATTTTTTTGCTCTGGATATTTTCAACGGCGCACTTTATCTGTATTCTGTTCATATGAAGTGTGTTGAAAGCAAAATCACAGAGTTTAGCAACCGATTTGGTCACAATGCCTTGCTTTTGAAAGTGTTCAGAAATCCAATAACCTATTTCTGTTTTTTTATTCGATCTATCTGTATCCTTAAAGCCAATTAGCCCAACAAACTCCTTTCGCTTGCGTATCGTAAAAATGTATTCGAATCTACTATCGGGTGCATTAACCACTGAATCCACAAATTTCTCTGTATCTGCCAGTACGTTTGTAAATTCGATAAAAGGAAGCCATTTACCCAAATAAACTCTTTGACTATCAATAGTCTTAAAAATATCTCGAGAATCGCTTCTGCTTAGCTGTTTTAATTCAATATCCTCATCAACCTTTATTATCATGATATTCATTATTTGTGAAAAGGAGTTTTTATTCTAAATTGTTAATAATAGTACATCTCTATTTGCAGGCTATCGAGCAAATAGTTTTGTGCTTCTCTGTTCCAAATATAAAACTTTATCTGCTCATAATCTGCGCTATGGGGCGGGAGCTTGAACCCCACAGATCCTTTACGCCAAAGACCAGTTGTTCCATCCGGAAGACGTTTGAACCGAAATGCCTTGTAAAAAGGATGTTGTCCAAATGAATCGATAATATCAACAACCACCAAAGCATTTAGTGCGGCATCGACTTCCTTCTCCAGATAACTGAAACTAAACCTCACATAAACTTTTGTAGTGTCACGCCAATGATCGGGATAGGGATAAACATAGGAGGGGCTGTATATCAATGCGTTGTTCTGTTCAATAACCAAACTTCCTGCTTCCGGGTTATACATAACAGATTTCTCGTTTAAAGTCCAACCAACAGGCAGCCGATCGATGGTGTTTAAAGAAGACACGAAGGGAATTTCATCCAGTTTTCCGTAATAATATTCATCATTACCCGCCACAACACCCCTGTAATTGTCATCACTTCGTAGGAACACATGCCAGTAAGCCTTTTTATTCATCGAATCCGGGTGAATGATTCCGATAGCATATTGGTATGTCTGGAAAAGGTTTAAAAACAAGGCAACCCCAATAAAAGCCAGCACCAACTTCTTGGTATACTTGCTCTTAGCATTAAAATAATAGGTGGCTATGATTAAAATGAAAACCGCGTAATAATCCACCATAGGCCGCATGCCGAAGCTGTCGCCATAAAACCAGTTCCACCAGCTTGAGAATACATATACCATTGGTATGAAAAAGAACAGGAACGGGTAGAATGATTCCCTTTTCCGGTGATACAGGAAGATCGCTGAAGGAAATAAAAGCAACATCAAGGGAGTAAAAACGAACCAGCCCTTTTGATAACTAAATAAAAAATCCAGAAAATGTGGGGTCAAAAAGTCAAAACCCTCCTCACGATACCCATCTATCCATAGGCTGCCGGTCTGTAAAAAGTTAATGATAATCTGAGGACTTAACGCAAAAACGAAAATCAGCAACGAAATAAGAACTAACCTGCCCGACAATTTGTTTCGTACCCACTTCCACAATGCGGGGAAACCACCAGCCAGAAAAGGCACAAGCAAAACAGCCAAACCGTTTACCGGACGAATGACGATAATCATACCAAAAAGAAAGGAAGCAAAGTACAGGTCTCCTGCTTTGTAATTCAGAAAAAAGCGAGCGATAAAATACGCAAAAGCGGCAATGACCGAAAACGAATATACATGTGAAAAGGAAGGTGCTATATAGGTGTACATAAACAGGTTGGTGGAAAACAACCCAAGTACAGCAGCCCTGCCAGCCACCCTGCGCGAAATGTGAAAAAGCACCAGTAATTTGATTAAAAAAAACAATCCGATAGTGCACCAGAAAACAGCCCCTACACCTACTGCATACTGAAAAACAATGTTGTAGCCATCCACAGGCAAGCCCGCCCAAAGCGAAATAATGGCAGCCATAATAAAAAATGGCAACAACATAATCGCTGTTCCGGAAGTGAATTTGTTAATGGTGACTCCATTTATTTCATGGTAGTTATGTCCTACGTAATCAGCGCTCTTTCTGGCTTTTTCGCTTGCTAAAACCGCTGAAAAATCAACCGAATGGTTAAGCAGGATTGCAGGGAGGTAAGCATAATGTCCGCTGCCGTCACCATCAATGAATACAGCATTGGGTTTTGGTAACAAAACCAAATTGACAAACAGAAAATTCAAAAGCAACGTTGAAAAGAGAAAGACCAAAGTCCGCCAATTTGAATTCATACAATCACAATAAAATTGAAACACCGACAAAAATACACAAGTAATTGGTTAAACCAGAAGAAAAAGAACTTCCAGCTTCCAGCTCCCCACTTCCAGCTCCCCACTTCCAGCTTCCCACTCCCGACTTCCAGCTCCCCGCTTCCCACTTATAAACCTAAGCATAAAAGTATTAAATTTGCCTCCTTAAGTAGTTAACAAGAAAGCCCGGTAACCGGGAGTTGCAAAAAAAATCTGGCTATGTCCGACGACAAAAAAATCATCTTTTCAATGGTAGGTGTAAGCAAAATTGTGCCACCAAACCGCGAAATCATTAAGGATATTTATCTGTCTTTCTTCTATGGAGCCAAAATCGGCATCATTGGCCTAAACGGATCAGGAAAGTCTACCCTGTTGCGTATTATAGCCGGAGTCGATAGCGCATATAATGGCGAAGTAGTTTTCGCCAAAGGCTATACCATCGGCCTTTTAGAGCAAGAGCCCGAACTCGACAACACCAAAACGGTGCGGGAAATTGTGGAAGAAGGCGTTCAGGAGGTTATCGATTTGCTTAAAGCTTACGAAGAGGTAAACCTGAAATTTTCTGAACCTATGTCGGATGATGAAATGGACAAGCTCATTCAACGGCAAGGAGAACTCACCGAACTCATAGAACAACACGATGGTTGGGAGATCGACCAGAAACTCGAACGTGCCATGGATGCCCTACGTTGTCCTGAAGAAACCAAGTTGGTAAAGGTGCTCTCTGGTGGCGAACGCCGTCGCGTGGCCTTATGTCGCTTATTGCTAAAAGAGCCTGACATCCTGCTACTTGATGAGCCTACCAACCACCTCGATGCCGAATCTGTAGAGTGGCTCGAGAACCACCTGAAACAGTACAAAGGAACAGTAATTGCTGTTACCCACGACCGTTATTTCCTCGATAATGTAGCGGGATGGATATTGGAACTTGATCGCGGACGCGGCATTCCATGGCAAGGAAACTACAGCGGATGGTTAGAGCAAAAGACAAAACGCCTGGCACTGGAAGAAAAAACAGCAAGCAAACGCCGGAAAACGCTGGAACGTGAGCTGGAATGGGTGCGCATGGCTCCAAAAGCGCGTCATGCCAAATCGAAAGCACGCATCTCCAATTATGAGAAACTGCTGGCCGATGATGGGAAGACGAAAGAAGAACAACTCGAACTTTTTATACCCAATGGTAACCGTCTGGGAAGCAAAGTGGTTGAAGCAAAAGGACTTCGGAAAGCGTATGGCGACAAATTACTTTTCGACGGACTTGATTTCAGTTTGCCACCAGGAGGCATCGTTGGTGTGATTGGGCCTAACGGGGCTGGCAAAACTACCCTTTTCAGGTTAATCATGGGACTGGAATCACCTGATAGTGGCTATTTTGAGGTCGGCGATACAGTTCAGGTGGGCTATGTTGATCAGGCACATACCGACATCGATCCGGAAAAAAATGTATGGGAGGTGATTTCAGGTGGTCATGATATTATCCCGCTTGGAAACCGTACCATGAATTCCCGCGCCTATGTTTCTCGTTTCAATTTCAGTGGAACTGATCAGGGTAAAAAAGCCGGGGTGCTCTCCGGCGGAGAACGTAACCGGTTGCATCTGGCCATGACCCTGAAGCAAGAAGCCAACGTGCTTTTGCTGGATGAGCCTACCAACGACATCGATGTAAATACCCTTCGCGCCCTCGAAGAAGGACTTGAAAATTTTGCCGGTTGTGCTGTGGTAATTTCTCACGACAGGTGGTTTCTCGACCGCATCGCCACACATATTCTGGCCTTCGAAGGCGACTCAAAAGTGGTGTATTTCGAAGGCTCCTATTCTGATTATGAGGAAAATAAAAAGAAAAGAGTGGGCGACACCACACCTAAACGATTAAAATACAAAAAATTAACTTAATTTCTTACGATGGCACTCAGTAACAACGACATACTAAAAAAATTACGGGTGGCATTAAAACTTAAGGATGAAGACATCGTTGAGATTTTAATGCTGGCCGGTTTTCGGATTTCTAAAAGTGAATTAGGGGCTTTCTTCCGAAAAAACGACCACCCCAAATACGTCGTGTTGCAAGACCAAATTATGCGTAATTTTTTAAATGGATTGATCATTTACAAAAGAGGGATTCCCGACGAAAGTCAGAAAAACAAAAGCACAGATACCGAATAGTTCCTATCAGGCATCTGTGCTCCTATCGGCGAATCGTCTCTTTTAATGATCCGACTTAAACTGTTTCAGTCTTTGTTCCAAATCACCAAACTGGCTTACTTGCACCAACGATGTACAAGCGCGTATACCTTCAGTGCGTTCGCTTCCGGTAATAAGCAGTGAAATAGCACTAATTCCATAATAAACAAGCTCATTCAGCAACTGTTCTGCATTCATGCCGGGATACGAAAAAGTGAAGTAAAAACCATCGGCAATGGGCTGATCGATATCGGTGTCGTAAACAATTTCAAAACCATTGTCGGTAAAAAGTTTTTTCATAACGCGTGCCTTGTCACCGTAATTCAAAACTGATTTGGTGATGTTGAACGTGTTGTTGTTGGCTGCCTTAAGCATAGCCAGTAGACCGTACTGAGCTGAATGTGAAGTACCCGAACTCAAAGGGTAAAGTGTTCCAAAAATCATGGCGTAACCAAACTGCGACGAAGGATAATACTCCAACAAATCTTCAAACCGGGTGTTGAACAGCTTGTTGGAAATCACCATCATACCGATACGCTCGCCAGCATAGCTAAACACTTTCGAGCTGGATATAAAAAGAATATAATTGTCGGTATAACGTGCTACGGTGGGCTGAAACGGCGGAATTCCGGGCTTTGAGTAATCCTTGCGGAAATCCATTCCAAAATAAGCCAAATCTTCCATCACCACTACATTGTATTGGGTAGCCAATTCACCTATGATCTTCAATTCATCTTCTGTAAAGCATATCCAGGATGGATTATTTGGGTTGCTGTAAAGTACCGAGTGTATTTTTCCGGTCTTGAAATAGGATTCCAGCTTCTCGCGAAGTTTCTCACCCCGGTAGTTGTACACATCGAAACTGGCAAATTTCCGCCCCAGAACACGATGCTGTTGCTTATGAACGGGAAAACCCGGATCGATAAACAAGGTTGTGTCGCGTTCGTTGAAAAGCCTGCTAAGCATCAGGAAACAGGCAAATCCACCCTGCATCGAGCCAACGGTAGGCAAGCAGCCTTCCTTGTCCACCTCGATATCCATGTACAGTTTCACAAACCTGGATATCTCTTCTTTTAGCTCAGGTACCCCTTGTATATCAGGATATTTTGCAGCCACACCCTTTTGTAAGGCTTCTATTTGCCCCGCTACTCCAATCTTTTCAGGAGGCAAGCCCGGGATTCCCATTTCCATTCGGATAAACTTTTGGGCTGTGGCTTTTTCAATTTCGTCGATTAGTTTTTTTATCTCCCTAATGGAGGCTGTTCCAACAGATTTTAGCCCACTGGCTTTAATTTTTTCTGTTACAATTTGATAGTCAATAGGTGTTGATTTCATAAAAATAATTTTGCTGTAATTATTATCATTCTTTTTTCGTTCTGTCAGCTACAGCCAGAATTGTTCCCAGTGCAATGCCTAAAAGCGCTGCAAAAAGAACCTGAAAGTCCGTAGGCAGTAAGAACGTGATGGTATGAGCCGGAATCCAGAAAAATGGTATTGTCTTTTTGAAGACAAAGTTCCACTGAACATCCCAGTTCAAATTTATAAAAATTTTTCTAAACTGAATAGGTTTAAAAAATCCAATCAGGGTTCCTCCATTCGAGAGGATATGGGTGTCGGTAATTTTGTGAAAAGTCATCATAACTGGGGCATAGATCAGGTTCATGGCGGCACTGACACAAAAGGCCACGGCCACTTTTTGAATTGTCAATGTGCCTTTCAGCACTTGCCCGGCCTGATGAAAACCGCAGTAATCCATAAATGCAGGGGTTCCAACGGCGAAAATGACAAAAGCCATCTTTATGGTAATCCCTAGCAATCCCCAGATCAACATGCGCGGAAGAATGCCAAATCCTTTCATGTAGTATGCCCCTGTCTTTATCCGCAACCCAATGAGCTCGCCCAATGTAGCGAGTATGGCAAATTTTACAAACGAAGTAACAAGTCCATGCGCATGATTAAACTCCAGATACCAGCTAAAAAGCTGCCGGCTTACAATGAAGGGCAGAAAAAGCACGGCCATTAACAGAACTAAATAAATATCTTGCTTTTTCACAAAATTCATTTTTCTATTTTGATGCGGGCATCAACGGCCACAACAGCCGCTTGTCTCCCCAGCAAAGGGTTAAGATCGAGTTCGGAAATTTCGGGCGCAGCAGAAACGAGTGCCGACAAACGGCAAACAGTATCCACGAAAAGGGCTTCGTTTACCCCTTCCATACCTCTTGTACCCTGAATCATTTTATAGGCCTTTAATTCCTTAAGCCCATCTTTCACCTCATCGGCAGATACAGGAGCAAGCAGGTTCACCACATCCTTTAGCACTTCGATAAAAATCCCGCCAAGCCCAAACAGAATCATGTGCCCGAATTTATCTTCCTTTTTCACTCCGGCAAAAAGTTCCAAACCTGTAAGCATGGGTTGTAAAAGCACACCCGTAGCTTCGGGGATCTGCATCATGCGATCCATTTCCATCATGGCTTTTTCGGTGGAGCGAATGTTAAGGGTAACTCCTCCAACATCGGATTTATGAACCGGGCCTACCACCTTCATCACCAACGGGAAACCAACCTCTTCTGCTGCGGCCACCAACCTATCTGACTCGGTAACAACCAACTCCTTTGCTCTGGCTATACCTGCGGCATCTAACAATTGTTGTACAAAGGTAGGTGCAAGATAACCATTGTCAGAACTATCAACTATTTGGCGAATTGTTTTAGTATCTACATGGATCTCAATGGAAGGATTCACAGGTTTTGGGGTATAGTAAACGCGTGACAAAGCCTTTCCCAACACCACTTCATCAGGAAAAAACACCCTTTCCTGATCAACAAACGCGGCTATTTCTTCAGCAGCAGTTATCCCCGAAGGCAGCACAGGAAATATGGGTTTTGAGGAGGTTTTCATTTTTTCGTGTAACAGATCGTACACATCAAAAATAGGAAATAGTCCCGGAGTTCCAAAAATCACGACCATCGCGTCAATGTCGTCAAAATCATTGTTTACGGCATCAATAATTATCCCTAACTGTTCAGCTGTTCCAGTGGCTAAAAAATCGATAGGGTTGGACACAGAAGAACCCGGAAAAAGCTTTTCTTTCAACGCTTCTGCTTTTTCTCCGCTAAGCGCTGGAACAGCTAATCCGCCATTGGAAAGTGTATCGGTAAGCATGACGGCCGGACCGCCCGCATGGGTGATGATGGCGACATTTTTGCCTTTAAGTTCGGGAAACATGAATACAGAGGCTACACTGATCAGGTCTTGTCGACCATAACATCTAACAATACCGGCCTTTTTAAACAAGGCATCTACGGCGGCGTCGGGACTAGCCAGCGCACCAGTATGCGACGAAGCCGCGCGACTACCGGCATCTGAAGTGCCTGATTTTATTGCTGCTATACGACACCCTTTTCTTACCAGAGACGAAGCATGTTTTAAAAGCATTTCCGGTTTCTCAATATTCTCCATGTAAAGTATCTTCACCCTGGAGTCGGTTTCCGGATTAAAAGTTTCGTCCATGTGCTTTAGGATGTCCTCCACCCCAAGCTGAGCCGAATTTCCAACCGAGTAAACATTGGCAAACTGCAATCCATTCGGTATGGCGGCTTCCATAATAAATACGGCAGTGGCTCCCGAACCGGTAATAAAATCGCACCCCTGAGACGAAAGTTTCGGAATAGGTTCAGTAAATATACTCTGGTGCTGAGGCGTGAGAATGCCCACACAGTTAGGACCTATCAAGGCTCCTCCTACCTTGTTAACAGCACTTACTATTCTGTCTTCCAGCTTCTTGCCTTCATGGCTTTCTTCGCTGAAACCTGCCGAAAGGATAATAAAAGCCCGTGTATTTTTATGCTCGGTGAGGTATTCTACCACCTCGGGAGTGTGCCTGGCGGCAATGGCAATGATGGCCATATCTACCTCAGGAAGTAAATCCGGACTCTTGAAACTCCTGACACCCTGAACAGTGTCTTCCTTTGGGTTGATTACATACAACTCGCCGGAAAATTTTCCGTCAAGGATGTTTTTCAGGATTTTACCTCCCGGTTTTTGTATATCGTTTGAAGCACCCACTACAACAATACTCTGTGGATGAGTCAGCTGCTTATTGATCATTGCATTTAATATTTACTATGGCTACAAAACTACCAATTAATGGGCTTTATTTTACAGAATTACAAGTATTTAGAACGATTTTAAAATGAGTAAGGCCGTACAAAAAAAATGAAATCTCTGACAATAAATGATTTCCATACGATTGGGTTTTTCTGCACAGAGTGATTTCTGGCGGATTTAGACAGAATTAGTTCTCGCGCATTTTATTTGCAACTTAAGCTTCTCAGTTGAGGTTGAGTTCTCATTAGCCTGTATAAGAGGATAATATAATGCGATGATTTTCTTTGCCCAACTCCGCGTACCTCCGTGACGTCTCCGCGCAACTCCGTGTAACAGCTCCAAAACTACATGTACCGTGACGTCTCCGTGTAATCTCCTAAAATCTCCTCCCGCCATCTAAACAGTCATCGCTTTGCACACCTATTAAAAATTAGTATACATTTGTTTCGCAAATATTAAACTAAACTACCATGAAAAAAGTACTATGGATACTGCTTGTCCTGTTGCTCATCTTACAAGTAATTCCCTCTAATCGCCCGGAAGTAAATCCCGACAACCCATCTGATTTAATCGTTAACAACGAAATACCTGATCCCATTGTACATATTTTGAAAAACGCTTGCTACGATTGTCATTCTAATGAGAGCCATTACCCTTGGTATGCCTATGTTGCTCCGGTTTCGTATTTGGTTAACCGAGATATAAGAGAAGGCAGATCGCATTTAAATTTTTCAGATTGGGAGATCCAACCTGTCTCCAAAAAACTGAAGTTTTTATCTGAAATATCTGAAGAGGTATTGGATAAATCCATGCCTATGAAAATTTACCCTCCGTTGCATCCTGAAGCCCGGTTGACTGACGCACAACGGCAAGCCCTTTCTGACTGGACAGAAGAATTTGGCGAAACCCTGTTTTAAACAAAAAAGTCCCGCAAATTGCGGGACTAAGTCGTTTTGATTTTCGGGTATGGTATTAAGCTCTTCTGACATCAGCTGCCATCAAGCCTTTTTTTCCTTCCTTCAATTCAAATGTTACTAAATCGTCGTCTTGGATATTGTCGATCAAACCCGAGACATGAACAAAATGTTCTTTTCCGGTTTCTTCATCAATGATGAAACCGTAACCTTTGGAAGTGTTAAAAAATTTCACTTTTCCAGTACTCATATGCGTATTATTGAAATTAAAACTGCGGCAAATATAAACGAATAATTATACAAAACCCGGATTAACACTAAAAATATTAATCCGGGTCGCATTTTTGCCTTGGCAAAGACAAGAAAAATAATTATTCGGTTAGTTCTCGATAACGTTTTTCATTCCCATCGTAATGGCGTCTTCATTAAGCGGAATGAGCTTATGATACCGCTCGGGAAGCGATTTTTTCAAACCTTTTATCACATTTTCAAGCTTGACAATTGGTTTTACTTTCATGTATCCGCCCAACACTATCATGTTAAAAATCTTCGTGTTCCCCATTTCGGCAGCAAGCTTTGCCCCTTCTATTTTATAAATGGTGATGTCGGTACGTGTGGGAGGATGAATAATACCATTGGGATCGTACAACAACACACCTCCGGGTTTTACCGAATGCTCAAATTTGTCCATCGATTGCTGATTCAGTATGATGGCGGTATCGTAAGCGGTAAGTGTTGGCGAACTGATGCGTTCATCGCTGATGATTACGGTAACATTAGCTGTACCGCCGCGCATTTCAGGTCCATAGGCGGGCATCCAGCTCACTTCCTGATCTTGCATAATACCCGAATAGGCAAGAATCTTTCCCATGGAAAGCACCCCTTGACCACCGAATCCTGCTATGATAATTTCTTCTGTCATTTTCTTCAGATTTTAAATTAATTACCTGTCGATCAACTTACCATCGACTTTAATGTCACCTAACTGATAGAACGGGAACATGTTTTCCTCCATCCAGGTGTTGGCCTGCACGGGTTCCATTTTCCAGCCTGAGTTGCAGTTAGAAACAATTTCCACGAAACTCACACCCGGTTTTCCATCAATTTGGTTTTGGAAAGCCATGCGTAGGGCACGTTTTGCCTTACGTACAGCGGCGGGCGTGTGCACAGCCTGGCGGGTAACAAAATAAGTACCTGGAAGATACGACACCAACTCAGTCATTTTAAGCGGGTTTCCCATCATGTCGATGTCTCTTCCGTAAGGCGAGGTGGCTGTTTTCATGTTTGGTAGCGTAGTGGGAGCCATCTGGCCGCCGGTCATGCCATAAATCCCATTGTTGATAAACACCATCACGATTCTTTCGCCGCGGTTACAGGCATGTATGGTTTCAGCTGTTCCGATAGCAGCCAAATCGCCATCACCCTGATAGGAGAAGACCACTTTTCCGGGCCACAATCTTTTGATGGCTGTGGCCACAGCAGGAGCACGTCCATGAGCAGCTTCCTGCATGTCAACATTCATAAACTCGTAAGCCAGTACAGAACAGCCTACCGGAGCTACGCCAATGGTGTCATTTTCCTTACCGAGTTCTTCTATGACTTCCATAATCAACCTGTGGGCAGTACCATGACCACACCCGGGGCAATAACTCAGGGTTTTATCGGTCATTAACTTGGTTTTTTGGTAGACCAGGTTTTCAGGTTTTATAATATCTTGTAGTGTGATTTCTGCCATGACTTATCCTCCTATTAATTTTTGTTCAAGCGCTTCGAGCACCTCTTCGGGTGAATGGATTACCCCGCCATAACGTCCAAAATGTTCAACTTTGGCGCGGCCTTCCACCACCAGTTTAACATCCTCAATCATTTGTCCGGCACTCATTTCAACAGTAAGGAAACCTTTAATTCCATTTTTTACAAATTCCTCAATGGGTTTCTTTGGAAAAGGCCAGAGTGTGATTAAACGTAGCAAGCCAACTTTAATGCCTTTTTTGCGGGCTAATTGAATTGATTTTTGCGCAATACGAGAACTTGATCCGTAGGCCACGATAATGTATTCGGCATCATCACAACCAATCAATTCAAAGCGGGTTTCATTTTCCTCAATAAGCTTGTACTTTTCCTGAAGTGCCCAGTTATGCCTTTCCATTTTGTGGGGATCAAGATCCAGTGAGGTTAGTATCCGACGTTCCTTACCTTTGGGTTTTCCGTTGGTAGCCCATGGATAACGTGCAATAACTTCCTCATCGGTTAATCTTGGTATCGGGTCAAATAGCTCAACCTTTTCCATCATCTGACCAATCAAACCATCCGATACAATGAGGGAAGGAATGCGGTATTTAAAGGCCACATCGAATGCGAGCGGCACGAAGTCACTCATTTCCTGAACAGAAGCAGGGGCTATAACAAACAAACGGTAGTCACCATGGCCTCCACCTTTTACCGATTGAAAATAATCGCTCTGGGCTGGTTGTATATCGCCAAGTCCTGGGCCGCCGCGCACTACGTTGGCAACAACGCATGGTATCTCCGCTCCGGCAAGGTATGAAAGACCTTCCTGCATTAAACTGATACCCGGACTTGATGATGAAGTCATTACTTTTTTTCCTGTGCCCCCACCACCATAAAGCATGTTAATGGAAGCCACCTCGCTTTCAGCCTGTAAAACAACCATCCCTGTACGTTCGTGGGGTTTTTCAGACATTAAATATTCAATTACCTCCGACTGAGGGGTTATAGGGTATCCGAAATAGCCATCAACCCCGGCGCGTATAGCAGCCTCGGCCAATGCCTCGTTACCCTTCATTAATCTTAGTTCGCCCATTTTAAATATTTTAAATGTTAAGCTGTTAATTTTACACGATAAACTGTAATCACGCCGTCGGGGCATACAATGCTGCAATTGCTGCAACCAGTACATGCTTCCGGATTTGCCATGTAGGCATAGTGATAACCTTTTCCGTTGACCTCCTTGGCCAATAGAATAACATCTGTAGGGCATGCCGGCACACAAACTCCGCAGCCTTTGCAACCTTCTACATCTACTACTATCGCTCCTCTTACTTTTGCCATTTCTTAAGGTTTTTATCTTATTAAACTTGAGTGTACGAAATTACACATAGTTGATGAATTACCCCATTAAAAACGATTGCAAATAAGCTAATTTAAGTAATTTATAAAGAGTTTAAATACAAAAACAGAAGCCGGCTTTGATTTGGTCGCTTCAATCAGAAGAATTGAAAAATGTCAACTATTTATGATTTGATCAATAGTTGAATAGTCTCATTTAACCAGAATTCTAATTCTTTACGTCGGTATTGCATCACCCAACGCGGATGTGGTAAGGCCACAATTTTTTTAAACAACCTCATCTCTGTGTTCAACATGGTCAGGTATTCAAAGTTTTTACCCTGGCCCATGCAAAAACAAGTGTGGGTGTCGAGCCCGAAACTTATTTGGCCTATTAAACTTTCGATGATGTAGGGTTTTAGCGTGCGTTTTAAATCAATGGAGTCATAGTAATTGTAATTCTTGCCGTTTTTAGTAAATCCCAACGGACTAACCGCTCCGATATAAAAGTGTGTATAAAAATGTTCAGCACCGCCCATTTTTTCAATCAGTCGATACACAAATTCCGAAGACAGCTCTCCCCTTTTATCAAAATGATTGTTTATTTGACATTGGTCTTGTAATCTTACCGGATCAGTGAAAGGAATTCCTGTAACGCCAGCACCAAACCTACCCGGATTTATACCTAAAATGAGTTTTCTATTCTTCCTGTCGTGATAGAACTTATTGTAAAACAAGGCCGTAACCCGTCTAACCTCCTCATCAGGATAGGGGTTTAACGTCTGAATATCAGGTGGCAGCCCTTGTGGAACTTCCAATTGGTATAGAAAATTTAACACGCGTTTGCTGAAATACAATCCTTTATTACTCATCTGCTTACCCCCAACTTTTTAACCATCTGCCCAATCGTCAGGCCTTGCACAATGATGGAAAAGGCCACCACGCTGTAGGTGAGAAAAATAAAAAAATGTCCGTGATTGTTTACATCTACTGACAAAGCCAGTGCAAAAGCAAGCCCTCCACGCAAACCACTCCAGGTCATAATGGTAACAATTCGGGGATTAAACCAGGGAAATCCGGTAACACGTTTGTCTACTAACAGATAGGGAATAGCCACAGATACAAATCGCGCAAACAACACAATGAGTACAACAAAAGCAGCCGCCTCGAAGCTTATTACCGCGGGATCAATGAGTAAAATAACCAAACCCATCAAAACGAAGAGTACACTGTTGAATACACTGTCGAGAATTTTCCAGAAAGAGCCTGTCATTTCTCTGACTTCCTGTCCTGCATGTTTATTGATATAGCTCCCTACCACCAGTCCGGCAGCTACCATGGCCAACGCCCCCGACAAACCCATCACCAAAGCCACGGCATATCCCGACGTGGCCACCACAAGCGTTACCAGAATGGCACCTTCAGCATCCGACTTAAACACTTTTAGTAACCAGGTAGCTACATATCCAATCAATACTCCAAACAAAATGCCTCCCACAGCCTCGCGTAAAAACAAAAGGGATACAGACCAAAAAGACAGATCACCGCTTTGACTACCAGCTAATTGAGAAACTGTTAGAAACAAAACAATGCCGATACCATCGTTAAACAGCGACTCTCCTTCAATTTTTATACTGATGTCTTCGCGCACTTTATAGTCCTTAAAAATCGCTAGTACAGCGATGGGATCGGTAGGTGAAATCAAAGCGCCAAAAAGCAAACAGTGAACCAGCGGTATCGACCATCCCAACAGCCCGAACAGGACAAAAGTAAGGTATCCAATTACAAAAGTGGAAATGATTGTTCCCAGAATAGAAAACATAAAAACAGGAAGTCTTTCCTTTTTCAGCGCTTCCACATTGATGTGTATTGATCCGGCAAACAGCAAAAAACTCAGGATACCATTCATTAAAAACGACTCAAAATCAATGTTTTCAACAAGGTGAAGCAAATGAGCAAACCACTGCGGGGCAAACTCCCGAACCAACAGTAAGGTCGCCGACATCATCATCCCCATAATCATCAAACCGATAGTTAGTTGAAGCTTAAGAATTCGTTTGTTTATCAACGTAAACAACAAAGCGACGGCAAGAAGAATGATAAACGACTGATACATAGCTAAACCAAAACAAAATGCATTAATCTTCTTTTTATACTGCTTCTTACCGATTTTGGAAAAAAACATATTAGAAGCAGTTGATACCGAGAGAATTAAGTTTTTCTGTTTTTACAAACCTAACCCGATTCGGTATAACGCTATCCCTAATTGTCGGGAATGGTCAAAATTGCAAAAAAAAGCAATACAATAGAGTTAAATCTAAAGAATTGCTTTTCTACCTTAAGATTTCACGGGCATAGTTATCCCAACTCATGTCCTTGGAAGTGGCCGCCACATTATTTCTGTCAATAGGCTGTTCGATGGCCCGAATCATTTGTTCTGCCATAGAATTAATGTCGTCAGGTTCTGCCAAGTAGCCATTAAAACCATCTTTAACCGTTTCCGGGAAATGCCCTACCCTGGTAGCCAACATCGGCATGTTAAAGTTATACCCAATCGATTCAACACCAGAAGGAGTGGCGGTGAGGTAATAGAGCATGATGTTGTCGCTAACCTGAAAATAAAAAGGAACTTCCTCGTTTGGCACGAAGTCGTTGCGCACCACCACATCCTGCTTAATACCCAATAAATCAATTAATTCAAGTGGGTTGTAATCTTGTTCGTTGTCTTCATTCTTTAGAAAAATCTTTTTGGCCACACCGAATGTCAGACTTTTTACACGCGTTGAAAACTTTTTCTTGTCAAGTGTGTTCCAGAACGATTCACCTACCACAAGGAGGCTGACATCGTTGCGCTGCCCGCACACCAATGAAAAGGCCCTGAGGACATTGTGCAGTCCTTTGTACTTGCGGATAAAACCAAAGAAAAGAAATACATGTTTTTTTAAGCCGAGTTTTGCTTTTGCGTCCTCGATATCGAACCCTGGATCAGGTTTAAACATGTCATAAACGGGGTGATATAGTTTCAATACTTTATGCCCGTCGCCGACAATGATGTCCCCCCTTTCAATTACTTCAAACCGTTTTTTAGGAAACAAGACTTTTAACTCTGCTGCCGTTTTAAAAGCATGCACGATGTACGAATCCGCATGTTTTATTCCTTTGCCCGTAAGCATTTTATCAAGAGAGCTTCCCTCTTTTTGAATTACAAAATGAAGATCAAAATAAACTTCAATGTTTTTGTTCTTTTTAAGCTTTTTCGAGATGTATCCTAACGGAATTCCCTGTACGGCAATGGCCCATTGAAAGATCACCTTGTTGGGATGCAGGCTTTCGATTAGTTTTACAGTAGCCGACCAGGTAGCCGGATTATTATAATTGGTAAGGTAGTGCACTTTTATTCCTGTTCCCGCCAGCTGGTCGACTTTACTTTTTCTGTCGATATAATCACGCGGGATGATGGCAGGATATTGCTGAGTCCAGGAAACAATGTGTACCTCTGTGTTTTCAATGCGGTCGAAAGCCTTGGCAAGTGACGTGTTGTAGTTGGCTATTCCGCCTTTAAACATAGGGCCTGGACCAAAGCAAACGATAATATTTTTGTTAGTTAACGGGCTCATCAGAGACTATGATTTCAATTTCTTTAACTGGGCTTCGTATACGCGCCGCATGCCTTCTTCGATTGAAATTTTGGGCATCCATCCGAATTTTTCTTGCACCAGCGACATGTCGGCATAGCGCGAGTGAACCCCAACAGGCTTATCGAGCAGAGGTTTTACAGGAGGCTTATAACCGGCAATATCTGTGAATACATCAATCAATTCGAGGAAGGAAGTCAGTTTTCCTGATCCAATGTTATAGGCTGAACCATCGCTCACGTTGTCCATTAAAATTTGAATAAAATCGATGATGTCATCAATATGAACAAAGTCTCTTCCCTGCTTGCCCGATCCCCACACTTCGAACGGGCTTTCGCGTTTGGCGGCCCGCTCAGCTATAGCCGGAGTGGGATAACTGGTTTCCTGGTCTTCACCATAACCCGAAAAAGGTCGGATACACACAATGGAAATTCCATACTGACGGGCGGCTATCTGTGCCAGAAATTCACCCGTAAGTTTGGTCCACCCATAAGTCATATCAGGTGTACCAAGGTTTTTTGTAAAATCGATATCACTTTCGCGCAAAGCCACGGCATCAGTTGTGGTTTGTAAACTGGTTGGATAAGCTGCGCTGGAACTGGGATAGAGCACACGAGCCGGTTTATGACGTGTAATCCAGTAAAAAAATTCGGCATCTATGCTCAAATCCAGGGCCACCATAAGTGGGTCGCCATCAATTTTAAGCCGGCCTCCAACAATGGCGGCAAAATGAAAAACATCGTCAAACCTATCAAATTCAAGCCCATAGGTTTCCTGGATATATCTTGGATTTTGACGCATATAGAAAAGCAGGTTGCGGAAATCACCGTTCCAGAAATGCAGACGGCCTGCCGTACCAATTACTTCCAAATCTTTGTTCATCGTTGAAACATATTCACCCTCAAACCATTCTGAGGGATGGCGACCAATGCTTAAATCGTCGACTACAAACAAGCTGTCCTGGGTTGTTTTCAACAGGCGTTTTACTACGTTTCTTCCAACAAAACCACAACCACCCGAAACCAGATGTATTTTCATGCTATATAAATTTTATAAATTAATCTTTGTTTTTATTTGATAGGCTTTTCGTTCCCTTGAAATCCGCGAGATGAGTTCTGCCAGAAATCCGGTTAAGAATAGCTGTGTTCCCATAACCATCGCCAGCAGACCAAAATAGAACAATGGACGCTCTGTCATGCGGTATTCGGCCAGAAAGAATTTTCCGTAAGCCAGATAGGAGGCGATAACGAATCCTGTAAAAAACACGAGACTACCTAAAGCACCAAAAAAGTGCATCGGCCGCTGTCCGAACCTGGTTACAAAGTTGATGGTGAGCAAATCAAGGTATCCTTTGATAAACCTGTCCAAACCAAATTTGGTAACCCCATATTTACGTTTTTGATGAACCACAACCTTCTCATCTATTCGCGAAAAGCCGGCAGCCCTGGCAATAACCGGGATATACCGGTGCATTTCGCCATACACCTCTATGTTTTTTACCACTTCGTTCCTATACGCCTTTAGGCCGCAATTCATGTCGTGCAACTTCGACTTAAAAAGCACACGTGAAGTCCAGTTAAACAACTTCGAAGGAATATTCTTCATCAGCGTGGAATCGTATCTTTTCTTCTTCCATCCTGAAACGATATCCAGATTTCTCTCGGTGATCATTTTAAAAAGTCCGGGAATTTCATCGGGACTGTCCTGCAAATCGGAGTCCATGGTTATCACCACGTCACCCATAGCCTGCTGAAAACCAACATGAAGAGCGGCCGATTTCCCGTAATTCCGTCTGAAACGAATGGCTTTAATATCGGGGTTAGTTTGTGCCAGTTGTTCCACCACCGACCAAGAGCCATCGTTCGATCCATCATCAACATAAATCAATTCAAAAGAAAAATGATTGGAATTCATCACGCGGATAATCCAATCATTTAGTTCCTTCAGGGATTCTTCCTCGTTATAAAACGGGATTACTACCGAAATATCCATTTATTGCAATTTTATACTAGGCGATACTTCTGTCTTCGCGCTTGGCAAAAATAGCAATAATTAATGAAAAAATTACCGATACAACCACATTGTAAACGAATCCCATCACAGCCATCATGGTGGGAGTAGTAAAAATCTCCACCATTGACAAGGCTTGCTCGATTTGTTCATCCGTCATGTTTGGATTTTGCTCAAGCATGTTTTCTTCAGCGGTAAGCAGTACCTGCTCCACAAGGCCTGTATTCATGTAAGTAAGGTAAAAATACATGAAGATACCCACGAGTATAGAAGCAATAAGGCCTACGGCGAAACCAGAACCAACAGCTTTACCATATGAAATGAAGCCATCCAGACGCGTATCGCGAAACTGAACGATGCTCCAAAAAAGTCCGACCGCCAGCACTACAAAAGCCAAAAAGTTGACGTACGATTCGCTGGGCACATCAAGTAAATACATGATAAGCTGAAAAACTATGAGAGCGAAGCCAATGAGAATACCCGGCATCAGACCGGCTCCAAATACAGAAATTGATTTTTGTTCCATAAGTATGATTTTTAAATTCGGGTAAAAATAAAAAGAATTTTGTTGCAGATCATTAAACAATGGTTATTTTTGCAGCGGGTAAGTCTTATACGACCAGCTCCCGCTGAATTCCCCCAGGACCGGAAGGTAGCAAGGGTAGGTGGTTGTAGCGGTGCGATATAAGTAGCTTACCCTTTTTTTATGCCATGAATTTTTATATCCCCGTCAGGATCACACAACAATTACTACTTTTGTGCGAAAAAAATAAAAAAATGATTCTATCTATCCACCCCGACAATCCATCACCACGCCATATTGAAATGGTAGTCAATGTACTTAAGAAAGGTGGGTTGGTCATTTTTCCTACCGACACCGTTTACGGCCTGGGATGTAGCATCGACCAGCCAAAAGCTGTTGACCAGATTGCCCGCATCAAAGGAATAAAAAAAGAAAACGCCAATTTCTCTGCCATTTTCAACGACCTGAGCATGGTTTCGGAATATACCAAACCGATCGATAACACAATTTTTAGGATGTTACGGCGAAACCTGCCCGGACCTTTCACTTTTATTTTGAATGCCAACAACAACATTCCACGCATATTCCAGAGCAAAAAGAAAACTATTGGTATCCGCATTCCACAGAACAACATCGTAATGGAGATAGTGAAAGCCTTTGGTCATCCGCTGCTTACCACCTCCATCCACGACCAGGATGAGATTGTTGATTACACCACCGATCCTTACGTGCTGGAAGAAAACTACGGAAAAGTAGTTGATTTAATCATTGAAGGAGGATTTGTCGGGAATGAACCATCGACGGTAATTGACTGTACCACAGACGATTTTGAGATTATACGACAAGGAAAAGGGGTATTATTGGAATAAAAACAAAAAAAACACCCATTTCGTTTTGAGGTTTTTAAAAAAGGACTATTTTTGCACCCTCAAAACCGAACGATTCGTTAGCTCAGCAGGTAGAGCATTTGCCTTTTAAGCAAAGGGTCCCGGGTTCGAGCCCCGGACGGATCACCAAATGAATCTTAAAACGCTTGTAAGCTAACCACTTACAAGCGTTTTTTTTTGCATACTACGGCACCTTAGCTTCTGGCAATACATACCAATTCTTAACAGGTATACTAAGCGATAACTGTTTAGAAGTAGTCATACACGGTAAAAACAAACATGAATATTTGTAATCCTGTTCCTATTCGGTGTACTACAAAAAATCTGCCTCATGCGGCTCGCACGATGAAATGCGGAGAGGAATTTCTATAGTACAAACCTGTCGTATCAATCCTGAAAACCTGGATGAAGGAAGGACTTTGGAGTAAGAAGAGTTTAAATCGGAATGAGAAATTCCACCAGCTTTTTAAAATATTTTTCAACAATTTTTTAGAGGGAGAGGTAAGTTGTTGGTTTGTTGGGTTTTGATTTCAATAAATTCCCAACGTATTTTGTGTGGGCCGCTTGAACAACCAACTACTTCAAAGTCATAGACAGGAGGCTTTTTTTACTACTTTTGCTCGTTCTTGTCACCCTAATGTGCATGCAGAGTAAATCCAATTCATTGAGCGCCATTGCCTGGCGAAAGTTCAGGCGAAATCCCATTGGGGTGGTTGCTTTGTCGGTGGTTGTTTTTTCTGTTGTTATCAGTCTCTTGGGCTATTTAATTACCCCCGACTCCTCCCCTTTTTCGAATACACAAACGCTCGAGATCAGCACACAGAAACCGGGTTTTACCGTAAACATGCTTAACCTGCCGCTGACAAACCAACCAAGCGCTGTTCCATGGTGGCACAGCATGCTGTTCGGTGCTAAAAGTCAATACAAACAAATTCCATTTCAACATTATAATCTTACGGAAGACTCATTGTGTGTCAGACTTTTTAACCCTGATGGGGACGGCGGATGGCAATGCTTTGGAATTAACCAATTTGATTCACAATCCAATCAGACAGCAAACAAACATCCCGATAGTACAGATGTATTGGATATTGAACACAATACTCCGGATGCACAGGTTTCTTCATCGGATAAACTAAGGATAAATTCTGTAATCACGAAGCGAACCTATTGGCTGGGGACGGATCAGTTTGGGCGCGATTTGTTGTCGAGGATGATAATAGGAACCCGCGTAAGTCTCTCCGTTGGGGCTATTTCTGTATCTATTTCGCTCGTTTTAGGCCTGTTATTGGGAGCAATGGCGGGTTTTTTTGGAAAAAAGACCGATCAGGCCATCATGTGGTTTATCAACGTAGTTTGGTCTATTCCAACCCTTTTGTTGGTTATTGCCCTCACCTTTGCCCTCGGACGAGGTTTTTGGCAAGTATTTGTTGCAGTTGGTTTAACCATGTGGGTTGAAGTAGCGCGCGTTGTCAGGGGACAGTTTATGTCGATCCGTGAAAAGGAATTTGTGGAAGCGGGCAGGGCGTTGGGGTTTTCAAACAGTAGAATCATCACAAAGCATATTCTGCCTAATATCCTCAGCCCGGTCATTGTAATATCGGCTGCAAACTTCGCTTCAGCTATACTTATTGAAGCCGGTTTAAGTTTTCTGGGTATCGGGGTTCAGCCTCCAATGCCCTCGTGGGGAAGCATGGTAAAGGAATATTATAGCTTTATCATTCTCGACTCGGCCTATCTGGCAATTATCCCGGGCATAGCGATTGTGATTTTGGTGCTGGCTTTTCTAGCCTTAGGCAATGCTTTGCAGGATGCTCTCGACGTTAAACTGTGACGTTGGCTATCTAGTTTAGAATTTGTTTTTGTTACCAAAATTGGCGTTTGAACAAGCACCGCCAAACAAGTTTTTGCATGAACCTTTGCCTATTCCGAGTTTTATGGAAGCATAGATATCCAAACCATTCATATCGGCCATACCTAAATACGTTCCAAGTCGCTCTGTACCAATGGTGAAAAAATAAAACCGAGCAGACAGCCCGATTCTGGGATATTGATACTCATAGAGAGAAACAGGCAGGCCTACCTCTAAATAATGGGTTTCGTAACGTGGTATTACAGCTAGCATGGGAGCTCTTCGCAACGAATTGGAATACAGTGGCAATGGGTGTATCCAGTAAGCTCCAACGTAAAACTGTTTAATATAGTGATAGTCGAACTGCACACTAAGTGCAGTAGGCAGACCAATTTTAATGGAGGTTCCGGTAAGTGAGGCATCGGGATCACCGTAAAGGATGGTACTGATGTCGCCCATGAGCTGGTTCATGGTCGTGTATTGCAGGGTATCGGCCTGATCCCAAAAAACACTTACATTATTAAAGGTATGCTGTTGGGCGTTGCTCTTGTAGTTTATCCGGCCGATATCAAGCACAGAAACCCCGAGACGGTAAAGGTAATCATCGTAAGTTTGAGCGCACAGTTGGCCTCCGCGCCAGGTTTGCCTGTCGACAGATTTCTTCTTCACGTACACCACTCCCAAATCAAGACCCAGACCACTGCCTTTAAAAACCGGATCGACAGGCGAAAAACTGTTTTCATTATAATCCATCGGTAAGGCAAATCCCACCTCGGCATTCATGTTAACCACACTGATGGTGCTGTCGTTAAACACAACATAGTCAACATTTTGTGTCTTAACAGAGGCTCCACTATATCCCCAAAGTTTTTTTAAAGAAACCCCTACTGTTACCTTATGATCCAGATAATGATACACATCGTAAGCGTAAGAAAGACCTACTTCCATCCAGGCAGTGGAAGTAAAATTAAAGTCATAATCCTGAAAACGAATATCATGTAATTGATCGTAGAAAAGACCTTCGTAGCCAAAGACAGGGATTTCCCAGGGTATGCGGTTACCCGATGAAAAAAAGCGAACGCCGGTTTGCAAGCCAAAACCATGTTTCCCAACCTGTAATACCGCCGAAGGACCTAAAACACGTAAGTTGAAAGTTGCGTCTTTCAACGATTTATCCTTGTAGTAGAGAAAATTTTTGTCGTAGTCGCCATAGGTGGGAAAGATGTAATCACTTTTAAAAAGATCCCACACAACGAAATCTGAAGAGGGCAGAAAGGCGAAATTATTATGAAAAAACAGGTCAGCCGAAACAAGGTTAATGTCTAAAAATGTTTTGTTATTCGTTATCATGGCCGGGTTCACCATCAACCCTGCCGATCCGCTGTAATTCCCAAGCGTCAGACCCAACATCTCCTGTCCATATGCTTTTTGTGGTTGATACAAAACAAGCAAGAGAGTCGACAGAAGTAAAACAGCGATAACATTAATAGATGATTTCCAGATCATTGCGATATCTAATAGTTTCCTTTAAGCATTGTGATAAAATAACGATAAAAGTAGGTCTTTGGTGTACGAACAGTTTTAAATATTGATATTTCTTTTGTTTCGGTTTGTTTTTGCGCAAAACAAGCCTAGATTTACCATAGAAAAACTGGATTTGATTAAAAAATAGTATATTTGCAGCCCGTTTCACGACGGGGAATTTGCGGATGTGGCGAAATTGGTAGACGCGCTAGACTTAGGATCTAGTGCCGCAAGGCGTGGGGGTTCGATTCCCTTCATCCGCACCATTTAGTTTGAACAAATTTAGCTATCTTCAATGAACATTAACCTTGAAAAAAATAGCGACCTGAGCGCTGTGATACAAGTAAACATTCAGGAATCCGATTATATCGAAATCGTAAATAAACAACTTTCCGATTACCGCAGAACGGCTACTATTCCAGGGTTTAGACCCGGTAAAGTGCCCATGGGGATGATTAAAAAGAAATACTTTGCCGCTGTGGCACATGAAGAAATTAACAAGCTCGCCTCGAGTTCGTTAAACGAGTATCTGATCGGAAACAAGATCAGTTTATTAGGCGAGCCCCTACCCAATTTCGAAAAAATGGGGCAGTTGGATTTCGAAAACCAAAAAGAGTTCGACTATTTTTTCGATATCGGACTAGCACCGGAATTTGACATCGATTTCATCAGTGAAACAACCTTTCCTTATTATGAAATAGAGGTGTCTGGCGAAGAACTGGAACACACCATCGACGACATTAAAGTGCGTTTTTCAAACGAAGAAATTGTTGAGTCGGCGGTAAATACGGATGCGATTAAAGGCACACTATATCCTCTCGATGAAAACAACAACCGCTTAGATGAAAGCCCGGGTATCTCGGGTTACATCAAAGTGGCAGATGTTAAAGCCGATGAAAACAAGCAAAAGTATCTTGGAGCTAAAAAAGCTGATGTGCTGCAAATCAACCCTTTAAACGACCTGGAAGATGAATTCAAGGTAAAAACACTGCTGGGTATTCAAGGAGCAGATACTATGATCCCTTCCTCTGATTTCGAGTTCGTGGTGGAAGATATCTTCCGTCCGGTAAACGCCGAACTGGATGAAACACTGTTTAAAAATGTTTTTCCAACCATGGAAATCACCACCGAAGAGGAATTTCGCGAAAAAATTGTCGAGGAATTAAAAAAGCAATCGACCAAACAAAGCGATGAGTATTTCCTTGACAATACCATGACCACTCTCATCGAAAGATGCGATATACACCTTCCCGACAGCTTCCTTAAAAGATGGCTTCTGGAAACCAACCGCGACACGATGACTGCCGAGAAAATTGAAAACGAATACAATAGCTACAAGAGCACTTTTAAATGGCAACTGGTCGAGGAGAAAATTAAACTCAAATTCGGCGACGAAGCCCGGGTTAATGAAGACGACATCCGCAACCGAATAGCCGATTATTTCAAAGTTTACTCAGGTGGAGAACTTTCTCCTGAAATTGATGCCGTTATCGACCAGGTGCTAAGCAACGGGAATGAAAAAGAGAAAATTCGTCGCGAATTGCAGGGAACGAAACTCGTTCAAGCCTTTAAGAACAACTTAAAGCTGGAAACTTCCGAAATTTCCAGAGATAAATTTAATGAACTTGTTACAGAACTTAACAATAAATACAATGGATAGCAGCAACGAATTCAGGAAATACGCCACCAGGCATTTGGGCATCAGCAGTTTGTCGCTCGATCGCTACAACTCGGCTTACGGAAGCTACATCTCACCTACCATCATCGAGGAAAGACAACTCAACGTGGCACAGATGGACGTGTTTAGCCGTTTGATGATGGATCGTATCATTTTTCTGGGAGTTCCTATCGATGATTACGTGGCCAACATTATCCAGGCTCAGCTGCTGTTTCTCGAGTCGAACGATTCGGGACGCGACATCCAAATTTACCTGAACACACCGGGTGGTTCTGTTTACGCCGGTTTGGGCATCTACGACACCATGCAGTACATTAATCCCGATGTGGCTACCATATGTACAGGTATGGCGGCTTCCATGGGCGCTGTCCTGCTGTGTGCCGGCGCGAAAGGCAAAAGAACCGCACTTAAGCACTCACGCATCCTGATTCACCAGCCAATGGGTGGTGCTCAGGGACAGGCAAGTGATATTGAAATCACAGCCCGTGAGATTCAAAAATTGAAAAAAGAACTGTACGAAATCATCTCCTCACATTCAGGTCAAACCTATAAAAAAGTGTGGGCAGATTCGGATCGTGATTACTGGATGACAGCTTCCGAAGCCAAAGAATACGGTATGATTGACGAGGTTCTATTGAAAAATAAAAAATAAATAATCACTAATCCTCTTCGGTTAATACCTAAACATGGCAAAAAAGGCAAATAACTACTGTAGTTTCTGCGGACGACCTGAATCGGAAACCGACATGCTGATTTCTGGCATGGAGGCGAAAATTTGTAATTTTTGTGTTGAACAAGCCCTCGATATTATTAAGGAAGAAACCGGCTCCAAAGGAAAAGCGCATGAGCCCTTACACGGAAAAGCCTTAAAACCTTCCGATATTAAAGCCTTTCTCGACAGCTATGTGATTGGTCAGGATGATGCGAAAAAAGTACTTGCCGTTGCAGTATATAACCACTACAAGCGTATCGATCAGCCTTTTGATGAAAATGAAGTAGAAATCGAGAAATCAAATATTATTCTTGTAGGCGACACAGGAACAGGTAAAACGCTGCTGGCCAAAACAATAGCCCGAATGCTCCACGTTCCGTTTGCCATTGCCGATGCCACTGTTTTAACTGAAGCCGGTTATGTGGGCGAAGATGTGGAAAGTATCCTGACACGTTTGTTACAAGCCGCTGATTACGATGTGGCTTCTGCCGAACGAGGTATTATTTTTATTGACGAAATCGACAAAATTGCCCGCAAGAGCGATAATCCTTCCATCACCCGCGATGTGAGTGGCGAAGGAGTTCAGCAGGCCTTACTCAAACTGCTTGAAGGCACCCTGGTTAATGTACCACCACAAGGCGGTCGCAAACATCCTGAGCAGAAAATGATAGCCGTCGACACCAAAAACATCCTGTTTATTGCAGGTGGCGCGTTTCAGGGAATTGAGCGCATCATTGCCGCACGTCTGAGGACAAATGTGGTAGGTTACTCTATTTCCGGTTCAAATGAAGAAAGTGTAGATAAAGAGAATTTACTGCAATATATTTCGCCCCGCGATTTGAAAGGGTTTGGGTTAATTCCTGAAATTGTGGGTCGTATGCCTGTGCTTACCTATCTGGATCCTCTGGATAAACCAGCGCTAAAACGCATTTTAACTGAACCAAAAAATGCGTTGACGAAGCAGTTTGTTAAACTTTTCGGAATGGATGGCGTTGAGCTGACCTTCGATGAAAAAGCGCTTGACTTTATTGTTGAGAAAAGTATTGAGTTTAAACTGGGAGCAAGGGGGTTAAGATCGATCATTGAAGGTATTTTAATTGATGCCATGTTTGAACTTCCCGGAAAAAAACGGATAAAAAGTTTAAATATCACGCTTGAATATGCTACCGAGAAATTCACCTCGACAAAGCTTTCAAAACTTAAAACTGCTGTTTAATAGCCATTAGGCACGTTTTTTGTTTCAATGTGCCGATGACCATGAGGCAACTTTTTATCTGGATATTATTGTGTATAGCCATAAGCATTCAAGCTCAGCATATTAGTCAGATGACTGTGCGAGCCACTGTTGTTGTGAATGACACACTTCCTTTGGTTGATTTGCACGAAGTAGAAGTTTTTTCGCTGCTCTCCCCTACCACAAAAAGAGAAAAGAGACAACTCACCAAGCTAATACGTGATGTAAAAAAAGTATATCCATATGCCAGACTCGCCGGCATTCAGCTGCGCAAATACAACGAGCTGCTCAAGAAGGCAAAAAACGAGCGAGAGTCGAGGAAAATAATGAAAGTAGCAGAGAAAGAAATCAATGAACAATATGGCGATGAATTAAAAAACATGACCTTCTCGCAAGGGAAAATCCTGATTAAACTTATCGACAGAGAAACAGGCGATTGCTCTTATGCTCTTGTTCAGGATCTTAGAGGAAATTTCACCGCTTTCTTTTATCAGGCATTCGCTCGATTGTGGGGGTATAACTTAAAAGTAAAATACGACCCTGAAGGCACAGATAAACAAATAGAAACCATTGTCAGACTTATCGAAAGAGGACAATTATAATCTTAAATTCATCTGATATTGATGGCCTTTTCCTACATTTGCGCTCTCAAATCATCATCAGAAAATATATGACACTCATCAAATCTATATCCGGAATCAGAGGAACAATCGGGGGTAAAACAGGCGCAAACCTCACTCCTGTTGATATCGTTAAATTTACAGCCTCTTTCGCTACTACCATTGCCGAAAAAAATCCTGGAAAGAAACTTAGCTTTGTGGTAGGACGCGATGCCAGAATAAGCGGTGAAAACGTAGAACAACTGGTAAACGCCACACTCACAGCCATGGGTGTGAGTGTGATAAACACCGGATTATCAACAACACCAACTGTTGAAATGGCGGTGGTGCGCCACCATGCTGATGCCGGCATTATCCTCACTGCAAGCCATAATCCTGCCCAATGGAACGCCTTGAAATTACTCAACTCCAAAGGTGAATTTATTTCAGGTTCTGAAGGTGAAAGGGTATTAGATCTGGCTGAAAACGAAAGCTTTTCTTTTGAAAACGTGAATAACCTGGGCCACATTTCTGTTGAAACGGACAGCATCGAAAAACATATCGATGCGATTCTGAATCTGAATTTGGTGGACATAGAATTGATAAAACAAGCCGGATTTAAAATCGTTGTGGATGGAGTAAACTCAACCGGCGGAATAGCTATTCCCTCACTACTTAAGAGATTGGGAGTAAGTGAGATCGTTGAACTGTACTGTGCTCCTGACGGGCACTTCCCTCACAATCCAGAGCCATTGCCTGAACATTTGACAGACCTGTCCTCGCTGGTTATTAGCGAAAAAGCGGATATGGGTATCGTTGTCGATCCGGATGTTGATCGATTGGCATTTGTAATGGAGAATGGCGAAATGTTTGGTGAGGAATATACTCTGGTGGCTGTTTCTGACTATATTCTGCAAAACAAACCAGGAAATACGGTCTCTAATCTTAGCTCTACCAAAGCTTTGCGCGACATTACTGAAAAATGGGGAGGTACCTACACTGCTTCAGCCGTGGGCGAAGTGAATGTGGTAGAGATGATGAAACAGATGAATGCCGTTATTGGTGGCGAAGGGAATGGTGGTATCATCTATCCCGAGCTGCACTACGGCAGGGATGCGTTGGTTGGTGTGGCTCTGATGCTCACGTATTTGGCAAAAATAAAACTAAGCCTCTCGCAACTGCGAAACACCTACCCTGATTATTTTGTTTCAAAAAACAAATTGCAACTTGATCCTAATATGGATGTCGCAGCTTTGTACAATCGTTTGGTTAATCATTATAAAGACTATCCCCTTCTTACAATCGACGGGGTTAAAGTTGAATTCAGTGATGGTTGGGTACATGTGCGGACTTCAAATACAGAACCAATCATGCGTATTTACGCTGAAGCCACCTCTGCCGAAAAAGCCCGATTCTATGCCGATGAAATTATAAAGGTAATGGCCTGATGTTACCTTTGGTTTTGCCTATACTTAACTAGGATTCATAATCTTACATTACACCATATACACAATTCATTTCTTTGTTTATCTTTGTAGTGTACTATTTGCCTTTATTTCGCATGAAAAAACGAAAGAGAAAGTTTAAAAGCTTGAGCATCAAGCTGTCTGTTAAGCAAATGCAGTCGCTGTTGAACTATTGCGAGGCCAGAAAAACCACCCCGAACAAATTAATTAAAAGCAGGATTAAACACTTTACCGAAGGTTTCGACAAAAAAGTTCCACAAAAATACTACGCTCAACACAACCAACTTGACTTGTTTGAAAAAGCATCCGAGAGTCTCGATATGTTTGGCTGATTACCTGTTTTGATCGAATGGCAGCCGGTTGGCAATCGATCTGCCCAGCGTAATTTCGTCAGCGTATTGTAATTCGTCGCCAATAGCCACACCCCGTGCAATGCTTGTTATGCTAACGTCAAACAGGTGAAGCATCTTGTAAATATAGTAATTGGTTGTATCGCCTTCCACGGTTGCTGGCAAGGCCAGAATCACTTCTTCAACACTTTGATCTCCCACTCTTTTTATCAGGTTAGCGATGGTTAGATCATTAGGCCCAATGCCATCCATTGGATTTATAACCCCCCCAAGAACATGATAATGCCCATCGAATTGCGTTGTTTTTTCGATGGCAATCACATCGCGGGTATCTTCCACTACGCAAATAAGGCTGCTGTTGCGTTTTGGGTTAGCACATATCTCACAAACCTCCTTGTCGGAAATATTGTGACACTGCAAGCAAAACCTGATGTCGTTGCGCATGGTAACGATCGATTGGGCCAGGTTGGCAGCATAAACAGGGTTTTCCTTCAAAATAAACAAAGCCATGCGCAAGGCTGATCTTTTTCCAATACCCGGTAACCGCGACAGCTCATTTACGGCATTTTCCAATAATTTTGATGAGTATTCGTTCAATTTATTACAAATTTAGCTGCAAAGGTAGTATGTTTGAAAAATATTTCACATCAAAATTGAAGGTCATGATGAAAAAGATATTTTGTGTCGCGTTGATCCTGTTTTCTTTAATCAACCTCGTATCAGGGCAGGAGTCTTCCGAAAAAAACGGACCATGGCAAAACATGTATGCCAACGGAAAACTTAAAACCACAGGTCAATTTCAGCATGGGATTCCTATTGGCGAGTTTACCCACTATTATGAAGATGGAAAAAAAAGAGCTTCGGTTGTTTTTAGTAACAACGGACGAATAGCCCAAAGCACCACCTACTACCCTACCGGCAATGTTATGGCCGTTGGGAAATACATCGACCAGCAAAAGGACAGTACCTGGCTTTACTATGCCGACAGTACAGACAAACTCCTCTCAAAAGAGCATTATATACTTGGAAATCTTGAAGGAGAAAGCCTTACCTACTATCCCGGCACAACGCAAGCTGCCGAAATTGTCATCTATAAGAAGGGAAAAAAACAAGGCCCTTTACTAAAGTATTTTCCGGATGGAAGCCTTATGACCCGCGGCACCTATTTTAATGATCTTTTAGAGGGAGAGTTCTTTCTGTATTATCCCGACGGGAAACCACAGCTTATTGGAGCTTACAGCAAAGGTGAGCAAATTGGTGATTGGAAGTATTTCGATGAGGAAGGAAATGAAATGAGTTATGATGACTTTGTAAATCAATCTTCCAAGCCTATCGAAGTTGCCGATCCTGATCAAGATCCAAAAAACAAGCAACCTTTTTAACGGTTAAAAAACTTCGGAAGTTCGGCCAGTGAATCGACAATCAAGTCATGACCAGAGGCTTGCAGTCTGGCTTTTGATTGATGTCCGTTGGCCACAAGAACAACATTGATTCCCAACGTTTCAGCAACTTCTTTGTCGTGTAAGGTGTCTCCGATCAAAACCATATCTCCGGGTGACATGCCCAAATGATCAATCAGCCGTTGTCCGGCCTCAATTTTTCCGCTGGCATAATGATCATCAAGGCCAAATACATGATCGAAGAAATGCAGAATATCATTAGATTTAAGGGAGCTTATGAGCATTTTTTGTTCCATGGCGGATAACACAAGCTGACGATAACCATTTTGAGAAAAATGTGTTAATATCGACCTGGTTTGCTCAAAAAGAGCGGCTTTATGCAAATGCTTATGATAAAGATCGATGAACTCTATGGCCGGTTTTTCAAATTCCTCCTTTGAGAAATCGAAACCTGCCGCACGGTAATATTCGATAACCGGAAAAGTAAACAGTTCTCTGTATCGATCCAAACTTAGAACAGTCAACTCCCTGTTTTTCAATAGGTCGCTAATACAAGCAACACAAATATTAACATCATCCAGCAAAGTTCCATTCCAATCCCAGATAATTACTTTTTTATCTAAAATACTCATTCAGAGCTCTATGTTATAAAATAATTTGGGTTTTACTCATCGAAACCGTTCTGGGATACTTATTGAAAACCAATAACCAAAATTACTCCTTTTCGGCTTCCTTTTCAACCTTTGGCTTTGCCGGGGTCTTCTTTTTGACTTCTGGTTTCTCAGCCTTAGCGACTACTTTTTTTTCAACCTTAGCGGCTGGTTTTTCAGCCTCGGCCTTTACAGGAGTCACTTTTTTAGCCGTTTCGGGAGCTGCTGCTACAAAAGCTGCTGTTCTTTTCTTTTTTCTTTTCGCTCCATAAGACCCGATAATGATTTTCCCCCGTACTGTTTTTTTATCTCCTTTTCCCATAACTCAATTATTTATTTGCCCGTAAAATTAACAAAATAATTAGGTTAATCCGGCTTTTTTTCCGAGAAAATATTTTTAAGGAGCTCTTTTTCGATATGCTCCGACTTTTTGATACTGTTTCGCAACCATTGAAGCCTGATGGCAGACACCTGCTCCTCTTCCAGTTTCCATGAGATTTCGGAGGCACGTAAGCGCCTGGTGAGGCTATAAAGACATATGGCCGCAGAAACCGAGATATTGTAACTTTCGGTGAATCCAACCATCGGGATATTTACGTACATATCGGCATTTGAAATGGCCCATTCCGTTAATCCCGTCAACTCGGTTCCAAAAACAAGTGCCGCTTTTTCAGTTATCGGCAACTCATCAATGGCGATACTTTCATGATGTGGTGTGGTGGCAACTATTTTATAACCTTGATCTCTAAGGTATTGATAGGCAAGCGGCGTATTATAATCAATGCTGTTGTACTTGTGCAGATTCAACCATTTTGACGCTCCCATGGCCACATCGGGGTTAACATTGTATTCGTTTGTGTTTTCAATAATGTGTACATCCTGAACTCCCGTCAGATCGCACGACCGCAAGACTGCACTGGCATTATGAGGTTGATAGATGTTTTCGAGAGCTATGGTAATATGCCTTGTTCTGTTGGCCAATACTTTTTCAAACAACAGCCGACGGCGAGGGGTTATAAGTTTGTCCATTTGTTCGATCAGGGCAAGACGCACTTTGTGATCCGGTTCCATAACTACTGTAATGAATTAAAATAGAATAATTTCCTTAATCAGGTTTCTGCCCAGCTTTTTATTTAGTTCCTCTGTAATCCGTTTTCTGATCATATGCACTTCATTGCGCATCACAGAGGAATCGAGGGTTACATAGAGTACACCGGTCTTAACCTCGAGTTTTGTGGTGTGTTTGGCAATAATCCGGCCAACAACCTTTTCCCACACCTCGGTCAGTTTTACTGCATCCAGATGATCGCGCCAGCCATATAGGTAGAGCAACTCCTCGATGATGGCCTTAAGGGGCTTGTCGGTTTCTTTGCGTATCATAACAATTCCAGATTAGCTTTTCCATCACGCACATTAAAAATCCGGTGATCGATATCAACCGTCTCAAATATTTTCTCAACGCGATATCGTTGGGTATCGGTAATAAAAACCTGTCCAAAGTTATCGCTGCTCACTAGTTTGATAATCTGCTGCACCCTGGTATCATCAAGTTTATCAAAAATATCATCAAAAAGCAGGATAGGTTTAAATCCCTTGACCTTCCGGGTAAACTCAAACTGAGCCAATTTGAGCGCAATTACAAAGGTTTTTTGCTGTCCTTGCGATCCGAACTTCTTCAATGGATAACCGTTAATGGTAAAATCCAAATCATCCTTGTGAATTCCTGCCGTGGTGTACCTATACAATTTGTCCTTTTCAAGTCCTTCCCTGAGCAATTCCATCAACGATTTTTCAGCCAAACGGCTATTGTATTGTATACCAACCCGCTCTGCATTTCCCGACAGAAATTGATAAAAATCCTCAAAAAGCGGGTTAAACTCGTTGATAAAGGCGGTGCGTTTCTGGTAAACCGGTGTTCCAAAAGATTCCAACCGTTCACTTAAGACGCTCAGGGTAATTTCGTCAAAATAACGCTTCTCGGCCATTTGTTTTAACAAGGCATTGCGCTGTTGCAAAGCCTTGTTATAGCTGATTAGCATATCAAGGTAAGCATGGTCGAACTGACTAATTACACTATCAATGTACCGACGCCGCAATTCACTGCCGTCGTTTATCAGGTCTCTGTCGTAAGGCGAAATCATGACCAAAGGAAAATTTCCGATATGATCGGCTAGTCGTTCATATTCTTTTCCATTAATTTTGAACACCTTACGATGATCTGATTTGTAGGAGCAACTTACATGATCGGGAGTATTTTCGGGGTAATGATAATAACCGTGTAGAGCAAAGAAAGCCTCTCCATGCCTAATATTCTGGCTGTCGATTAAATTAAAATAACTTTTACAGAATGAAAGATAGTAAATGGCATCCAGGATATTGGTTTTTCCAACGCCATTGTTTCCTGTAAAACAATTAATTTTCTCACTAAAGGCGAGATCAGCTTCGTCGTAGTTTTTAAAGTTAGAAAGAGTCAGTTTCTGTAAAAACATGCTTCGCAATTATGTGTCAGGGTGCAAAGTTAACTCATTTGCCCAAATAGGGACGTGGTGTTTAAACAAACAGCGACAGAATATCCAGGTAGTCTCGCACTTGCATAGAACGATAAAAAACCGAAGAAAAAAGCACCAATAGGCTTATTTGCCCACTTTTACAAAGCTGAAGGCATTGGCAAATTGAGGATTAATGAGATATTTTCCAGAGGGATCTATCCAACCCCACTGTCCTGTCTTTTTAACTCTGGCCATACCATGATCAAAATTATCCACTTTTTCATATTGGGGATTAATTATCCAGGAACCTTTATTGTCGATATAGCCCCATTCCTTTTCCTTTTTCGCAGCAGCTAGTTTTCCTGTAAAGTCCATAACATCTGTAAATTGAGGATTCACTGCAAAGCCTCCTTTCTTATCGATAAAGCCCCACTCCTTTCCTTTACGAATGGCAGCAAGACCATTGGAAAAAGCCCTTACATCATCAAATTGAGGGTTAATAATATAATTGCCTTTTGCATCAACAAAGCCCCATTCTTTACCTTTCTTTACTGCAGCAAGTCCATCGCTGTAGCCCAGCATATTATCAAACTGCGGATTAACCAAGAACTGACCTTTACTTCCTATTACGCCCCACTCACCCTGTTTGCGAACAATAGCCACTCCATCATCGAACGGGGTAACTTTTTCAAACTGAGGCTGAATGACCCAGGTTCCTTTGGCGTCGATATAGCCCCAGAGCTTGTCCTTTTTCACCGCGGCCAGATCTTCTTTAAATGAATCAACCTCAGCAAATTGGGGATTGATTACATACTTACCCTCTTTGTTAATGAATCCCCATTCGCCTCCTGATTTAACCGAACAAAGGCCATCTTCAAACGAGTGAGCATCCTGAAATTGAGGGTTGATTACCCATTTACCTGTTTTGTCAACAAAGCCCCATTCTTTGGACTTACGAACCGCAGCCAACCCTTCTTTGAAATCCAAAACTACCTCAAATTGAGGATTGATTATAAACTGACCGCTTTTGTCAATAAAACCCCACTCTCCATTTTTTTTAATGGCCGCAAGTCCCTCGCTAAAATCTTGTATGTGTTCAAACTGAGGATTTACAGCCCATGAGCCGTCCATAAAGACGTATCCCCATTCTTTGTCTTTTCTGGCCGCCGCCAGGTACTCTTGTGAGAAAAGACTTATAGATAAAAACGTAAACGCGATAAAAAAAATAAATTTTCTCATGTCACTATTTTTAAAAGTTCTAGCTAAAATAGTGAAATTTTGTTTGGTGCAGAAAAAATTAGAAGAAAATTAGTTTATGCTTTCGTGATTCAGGAAAAAAATGCCTATTTCTTAGCGAAAGAATCCAAATCAAAGGCTAAAGTGAAATAGTTGGGTGACCCAACCAGATTGTAGGAAGATCTGGAATAGTTGATGCGGAATTTAGAGATGCGTACGCCAATTCCCCAGCTAAAACCAACCATACCGAGTTTGTCCTCTATCTTCCCTTCCTGACGACGTCTGTAGTTGTAACCACCACGAAGTATTAGGTTTTTCCCGATATAGAACTCACCGCCAACGATAAAGTGCCGCATCAACTGATCACCAAATTTAGCAAACCCTTCCTGGTCTTTTGCCTCACCAGTAACAGGATCAACACCACCGGATGGATTGGCCGGATCAATATAAGTTAAGTCCCATTTTTCGATGTGATCGTAAATTATTGAGAACCGAAATGGCACATGATCAAGTCGTTTGGATATAATGGCTTGCAAAGTAAAAGGAAGCGGATCTGTTGTACTTCCGGTATAAGCTGTCAGCTGACTACCAATATTCCGTCCGACCAACGACATGGTCCAACCTGAGCGGCTTTGGTAAGTTCCGGCTACGTCAACGGCTAATCCAAATGAATTATAGGTGTCGTAAGCAGAATAAATCAATTTTCCGGCTGCCCCGATCGAGAATACCGAATCGAGTTTACGCCCCCAGCCAATGGTCAGCGCCATGTCATATGCCCCGAAAGTGCCCCCAAGTGCACCTGTTTCGTCGGCATAATCAATCCGCCCGTAGTCCATGTATTGCAAAGTAGCCATGAAACTACCCACTTTTTCGAAATCATTGGCAAACTGTACACTTCCATAGTTTGTGCCTTCAAACCAATGCACGTAGTTTAGAGCAAAGCTCTTGTCCATCTCAGCTGTAATTAGCGAAGGATTAACAAAACCAATGTTTAGATCGTTGTCGTTTATCGCAGCAGCATTACCTCCAAGGGCAGCAACCCGGGCTGAAATCGGTTTTTCAAGAAAAGAAAAAGCATATCGGCCACCGATCTGAGCATATGTAAACGAAACACCTGCTACTAAAAAGGCCAGCGTAAGTAAGATTTTTTGTTTCACAAGCAATTAAATTGTTTTTGAAATAACGGCGTTACTCTGGTTTTATTTCATGACCACCAACATTGTACTAAGAAAGCTAAAAACCTGAGTTCAGGCACAAAACCCTGTCAACAATAAGAACATTTAAGCCTTTATAGAGTTTCCTGCAATTTAATCAGATTTAAAGCACTACCTGCTCTAAACCAATCGATTTGATTCTGGTTGTAGGTATGGTTTGCTAAAATTTCGTGATGGGAGCCATCGGCATGATTCAGGATAATTGTAAGCTGACGACCAGGCGCAAAATCGGTAAGTCCTAGAATATCAAATGTATCATTTTCCTGAATCAGGTTATAATCAGCTTTATTGGCAAACGTTAAAGCCAACATCCCCTGCTTTTTCAGGTTAGTTTCATGAATACGGGCAAAAGAACGTACCAGAACGACCTTTGCCCCCAGGAACCTTGGTTCCATGGCAGCATGCTCACGCGAAGATCCTTCACCATAGTTTTCGTCGCCCACGATCACAGAACCCATACCGGCAGCTTTAATGGCCGCCGCAACAGTGGGCACAGGCTCATATTGGCCGGTTAACGGATTGCGTACAGAATTGGTTTTTTCACTAAACTCATTAACAGCTCCAATAAGCATATTTTGTGAGATGTTTTCCAGATGTCCCCTGAACCTGAGCCAGGGACCAGCCATTGAAATGTGATCGGTGGTGCATTTTCCTTTGGCTTTGATGAGTAAAGGTAATCCTTTAAGATCATTTCCATCCCAGGCAGCAAAAGGCTCTAAGAGCTGTAAGCGTGATGAATCGGGGCGTACAACCACATCAATGGCACTACCATCTTCTGCGGGAGCAATGTAACCTGCATCCTCTACGTCAAAACCATTGGGAGGATAAATGACACCAACAGGTTCTTCCAGTTTCACTTTTTCGCCCTCTTCATTGATAAGATAATCTGTGAGTGGGTTGAAATCGAGACGTCCGGAAATGGCATAAGCCATCACCAAATCGGGCGAGGTAACAAAGGCATAAGTATTTGGATTTCCGTCGTTTCGCTTAGCGAAATTACGATTAAAGGAGGTTACAATGGTGTTTTTATGGCCATCTCTTACCTCATCGCGTGACCATTGTCCGATACACGGACCACACGCGTTGGCCAATACCACGCCACCCAAATCTTCAAAATCACTAATCAAACCATCACGCTCAATCGTAAACCTGACCTGTTCTGAACCCGGAGTGATGAGTAATCCGCTTTTAACCTTTAACTTTTTCGATTTCGCCTGACGAGCGATAGATGCTGCACGGGTGATATCCTCGTAAGACGAATTGGTGCACGATCCTATTAGCCCGGTTTCAACTTCGAGAGGCCACTCATTTTTTACTGCTGTTTCGGCCATTGCACTCACCTCTGTTCTGAGGTCAGGGGTAAACGGGCCATTGAGCGCTGGTTGTAATTCACTGAGATTGATGTCAATAACCTGATCAAAATAATCTTCGGGCGATTGATAAACCTCTGGGTCACCAGTGAGATATTCTGCCACTTGATTGGCCAGTTCGGCAACATCCGCTCTGCCCGTCTGTCGGAGGTATTCAGCCATGCTGTCATCATATCCAAAAGTAGACGTGGTGGCTCCGATCTCAGCACCCATGTTGCAAATGGTTCCTTTTCCAGTAGCTGATAAGCTAATCGCCCCTTCACCGAAATATTCAACAACAGCACCTGTTCCTCCCTTAACGGTAAGAATATCGGCCACTTTGAGGATTACATCCTTCGGAGAAGTCCATCCGCTTAATTTTCCTGTTAACCGAACGCCAATTATTTTGGGGAATTTAAGTTCCCAGGGCATGTCAGCCATCACATCAACAGCGTCAGCACCGCCGACACCAATGGCCAACATACCAAGCCCACCGGCATTGGGGGTGTGCGAGTCAGTTCCTATCATCATACCACCGGGAAAGGCATAATTTTCAAGTACAACCTGGTGGATAATACCAGCACCAGGCTTCCAGAATCCAATTCCATACTTATTAGATACAGAAGCCAGAAAATCGTACACTTCTTTATTCGTGTAATCAGCTGTTTCAAGATCCTTTACCGCACCTTCTTTAGCCTGAATTAAGTGATCGCAATGCACACTGGAGGGCACGCTGGCTTTAACTTTACCTGCCTGCATAAACTGAAGAAGAGCCATTTGCGCTGTGGCGTCCTGCATAGCTACACGGTCGGGGCGGAAATCCACATACGAATTGCCGCGCTCAAAAGGTTTGGCAGGCAGTTCTGCATCCAAATGTGCATAAAGAATCTTCTCAGTTAGCGTCAACGGACGGTTCAACAATTTTCGTGCAGCCTCTACCCTGCCAGGGAACTTGGCGTAAAGGGTCTTAATCATTTCAAAGTCAAAAGCCATGTGTGGATATTTTTTAGTGTTTGATTATTATCCTGAAAATTCGTGAATGCAAAGGTACGAAAAACGATTGTTTTAAAATAACAATCAAACCAACAGATCAGGCAATTTTTAAAACATTCCAGATAAGGGTATAGCAAATCAGATAATTACAAACCTGACGGGAATTTATACTCAAGGAAGAAAGGACTGACAAGTAAACTATTCAAGCAATCCCCGACCGATTTTCTTTATCTTATTTTCTTCCTTAAACTCACGAATCAGTCGATCAAGAACTCCGTTGACGAAGGTCTTACTGTTGGGTGTGCTGAAATATTTGGCCAGTTCGATATACTCGTTTAACGTTACCTTTACAGGAACGGTCTCCATTTCCAACAGCTCCACCACGGCCATTTTCAACAAGATCAGGTCCATCAACGGTACACGGTCGTAATCCCAGTTATTGGTCTTTTCTTTCAACAGCGCGGTAAGTTCATCATCACGTGATATTACATGACGATAGAGGTTTTTCAAAAACTGGATATCTTCCTCCCCTGCTCCATTTTCTGTTTTGTATATATCCGGCAACAAGGAATTAACACCAAAATCAGCCGGAAAAGTATCCACAAACTTGATTAATAATATATTAACCAAGTCGTAGCCATCCGAAAAATGGACACTTTTTTCTTCATAAAATGATTTTAGAGAATCAAAATTTGCCAGAAGCAAATCGATGACCTTAAGGAGAAAACGCTTATCGTCTTCAAGTGAAACATGCTCATTAAGTGCATAAATTGTATAGAAATCACTGTCTCTAAGCTTATTATAAAACTTACGAACCATTTCTTGTTCAGCTCCCCAATTTGCTTTAAAGGCCGCAAATTTTCGTTTGTAATCAGCATTTTGCTCCAAACCATTTAGCAACCTGTTGTTTACAAAGTTCAGTTTTGGATCAAGATCTTCCTCGGTTGGATAAAACTTTTGTTTATTTTCCTCAATTCGCATTTCAGCGAAACTTTTTACCTCGACTAAAAAAGACAATTGCCAAATAAAAAGCTCGTAGATTTTTGTAACACTTTGAAGCAATTGTTTCTCTCCGGAGGGAACATTCTCAACACTTCCAGTGTACCACGAGTACAGCCCCTGAAGTGCTTTAATTCTGAAGTGTCGGCGGTATAGCATAAACGACTAATAGATGATTGCACGTTTTATAAGGCGCAAAAGTAAGCTATTTTTTAAAGTTATAATTTTTTTAATCGACAAATGTATGGGAGTATTCAAGCGACGAAGTCATTATCAGAGGAAAGAGTCAGTTGCAAACGTTTGATTTCCTAGTTACCCAAATCACGAAAGGCATAAAAAATAATGTTCACATCCTTCCATACACGATAATCACGTGCATAAAGCAGGTTCAGATTGGTAATGGTTTCGTCTGAAAACTGCTGATGTTTCATTGCGCTGATTGGGGTTAACACGCCTTTTCGGATGACAGGTAACTTGTAATAAACTTTTTCGACCCGATGGTAGCCTACCCAGCTTCTGAAACCAAACAAGACCTGTATGACATTCGAAATAAACCCAAAAGGAGACTTCATTACCCACATTAACAAAGGGCTGGCGACCAGAAAAAGCATACCCAGCACCATATCTAAAAGCCTCTTATTGCGCCGGTTAGCCGTACTATCTACAGCATGTATATCCACGGTATAAAGGTCACCTTGTGTATGAATACTATTACTTCCGATAATGGATAAACTATCTTCAGGCGCAATTTTATAGGCCGTTTGCGTTGACTTCCATTCCGTCATTTTGTTGATTATCACCTGATGAGGGATGGATTTTGAGCAAAAAACCACTTCACTGATTTTATAAATCCGTATGATGTCAACTACCTGCGAAATATTCCCAACAAAGTCTTTATCTCCACTTGGTTTTTCATCAGGAGAAACCCATCCTACAAAACTTGGCCTGATGTAAGAAGCATAAAGTAAGTCGGAAACACGACGCGCTTCTGGTTTGTCGCCAATGACCAAAAATCGCCTCACTTCATTGTCACCAATTTGTATCCACGACACCCGAAACAATGCCAAAATCATACGGATAAGCGGTAAAACCACTACACCCCAGAGCGTTCCAAAAAGAATTAATGCCCTTGAAAAACGCAACCACTCAGGCAACAGGGCATAAAAAACCAGAATTACCACAGTCCCCATCAGCATACCCAGAATCGATTTACCCATCTTTACCGGTCGGTCGTAGCCGCCAATAAAGAAAACCGAGAGCACCCACAACAAAATATAAACCGGCAAAACAAAAAACTGAAACGTATCGGGATAATCCCCTCCTGTGGAATAAATGATTTCACGTCCCCATACTTCCTTGATAAAAAACAATCCACCGTATAACAAAACCGCATCCAGCAAAGGGAGGAAGATTCTGTCAATTAATCGGGACATAAGCGATAAAAACGCTCTGAAATAGATAGCCAGATTGATGAGCAAAGTGTACAAACGTGCGTTCTTTTGCGAAAAATGCTTGTTGGCGAAAATTACCATTGCGTGATAAAAAACCAACACATAATTCACACTTCCCTTTTTCGTACTTTCACCTTTATAATGTATGATCCGTGTTTCAGGAAAATAAAAGTTCTTGTATCCAGCTTTTATTACCCTGTAGCTCAAGTCGATATCTTCACCATACATAAAAAATGTTTCGTCGAGGAGACCAATTTTGTCGAGAACTGAACGCCGCAGGAGCATGAATGCCCCGGCCAGAATTTCTACCTCGTGGGTTTTGTCCTTATCCAAATGTCCCAGATGATATCGGGCAAACCTACTACTACGCGGAAAAAGAGAGCTTAAACCAAACATTTTGTAAAAGGAAGTGAGAGGAGTTGGCAATCCGCGTTTCGATTCGGGCAAAAAATTGCCGGCTCCATCAACCATCTTAACTCCCAGTGCACCAGCTTCCGGATGGGTATCCATGAAGGCAATAATCTTGCTAAAAGTATCATCCTCTACGACAGTATCGGGATTTAAGAGCAAAACATACCTACCTTTCGAAATGGTAATTCCTTGGTTGTTGGCTTTAGAAAAACCTTTGTTGTCTTTGTTTTCGATGAGTTTGACCTCTGGAAATTTCTGACGAACCATTTCGTTCGAGCCATCGATGCTGTTGTTGTCGACAACAATTACCTCCGCATCAATGCCTGAAATCGACTTACGAACCGAATAAAGGCATTGCTCAAGAAAGTACTCTACATTATAATTGACTATAATTACCGACAGCTGCATTGATTACCTAAATTTTTTCGACTAAACTGCATCTTTACGAACCACAAAAATAACAAAGTAACGCATTGCGATTATGTTTATTTTTGCGATTATTGCTCTATGGTAAACAAGATTTTAGGGACAACGGGAAGCAGGGTGCTCAATGCGGCATTCAATCTACTGATACTCATCGTTCTGACAAGAGAATTGGGTAGCTCGGGATTTGGTATTGTAAGTTTGATAATTCTGGCTGTTACCTTTATTCAACTCTTTATCGATTTGCTTGCTGGCAGTGGCATCATTTATTACACGAGTCGAAAACCTCTTGCCCAGCTACTTTTTCCGGCATACGGCTGGATAGTTTTTTCCGGTGCATTGTATTACCTTTTTGTTCAATGTGGCAACTACTTTTTCCCAGAATTACTTGTATTGCTTATCCCTGCTGGTTTCGAGCATCATGTATTGTTTCTTTCCTTGCTGAATGCGTTAATGCTTACCCACTACAATGTGCTCATTGGCCAAACCAGAATAAAAACCTACAACTTCATATTCGTAGTTCAAATCACAACACTGCTCATATCAGTGGTTATCAGATATTATTTTTTACATGAAGAGGCGGTTGCATCCTTTGTTTACTGTCTTTACATGGCTTATGGTGTTGGAGCCGGACTTTCGTTTGTTTTCCTGATACCAGGGCTAAAGCCACTAAAAATACAGGGATGGTCACAAACCTCGCTGGCTGTATTGAAGTATGGGTTTATAAGTCAGGTTGCCAACTTATTACACATTGGTAACAAGCGAATTTCATACTATATACTCAGGTATTTTGGCGGGTTACCGGCTGTGGGTATTTATGGTGTCGGGGTTCAACTCACAGAGGGTTTACGCCTGATCGGACAAAGCATTTCGTTGGTTCAGTTTTCATCCATAGCCGGACAAACCGACAACAAATATGCCGCCCGCCTCACAATTCAGCTCATGAAATTGTCAGTGGTCATCACAATTTTAGCTCTGATTGTTTTAATTGTCATCCCTACAGATTTGTACCTGTTCATGTTTAAAAAAGATTTCGCGGATCTGAAAATCCTTATCATCGCATTGAGCCCTGGAGTGCTTGCCCTGTCAGCAAACACGATATTTAGCGGCTACTTTGCAGGAACGGGAAAACCTAGTGTAAGCATGAAAGTAAACGCCATTGGTTTTATTATTACCCTGATAACCGCCATCCCATTTATTGCTATTCACAGTTATATTGGTGCGGCTGTTGCGGCTTCCATTAGTTACTCCATCACGGTGTTGGCTCAATACCTTATATTTAAGAAGGAAACCAAAACCACGCTTAAAGACTGGCTTATTTCGCGAAACGATTTGATTGAAATAAAACGCATGATTTCCTTACTACTGAAAACCAACCGACCATCTTAAACATATGACAAAAAACACCAAAGGGGTTTTGTTTGCTTTAGGGGCGGCTTTGGCCATGAGCAATGTATATATTTTTAGTAAAGCGGCCCTTAATGTTGTTCATCTGGCACAATTTGGTTTCTATTGGTTCGGTTTGGGCATCGTTTGGAATTTGATTTATTTCTTTTCGTTTAAAAAGCAGAAAGGGATAAAGCAGATTAGCCCGCGCAGCTGGTGGAGTTTATCTCTTATCTCTGCGCTGGAAATGGTAGGCACATTTCTATTTTTTCTATCCCTCGACACCATCGAAAACCCTGCTATCGTTTCGTTTCTTTCGAATGTAAATCCCTTGTTTGTTGTGGCCATGGGCATACTTTTTCTAAAAGAAAGGTTTAACACCATCGAGTTCACAGGGTTAGCTATTACCCTTTCGGGAGCAGTATTGATAAGCGTCACGGGAGTTTCTCAGGCAGACAGCCTTTTTGTTCCAGGAGCGCAATATATTTTTATGTCCGGATTTATTTTTAGCCTGTCAACACTGGTGGCAAAAAAGCAACTGAAATATTTTGACGCTTCATACCTTGCCACAGCCAGACTTTTGCTTTTATTCATCGTTGCCGGAATCTCTGTCCTCTGGCTTGGTTTACCTGTAAAGATTGAAAGCGAAGCCTTATTAAATATTGGCATTGGTTCACTTATGGGACCTTTCTTATCCGGAATACTTGGATATCTCGCACTCAAAAACATTGAAATGTCGAAAGCTACCATGGTTAGAAGTGTCCGCAGTCTATTTGTTCTGGTGGGAGCCTTTTTGTATTTTGGAACATTTCCAAATTTTTGGCAAATTATTGGAGGGCTGTTCACAATTATCGGTGTGCTGCTGATTTCATTTGGAAAATTGCGTCTTAAAAAGGATGTTTCCAATACTTAACCCCTTCCCTGACCAATTTCATTATACATCTTCGGCGTATGATTTATAGCAGATTATCCCATCCGAATATTGGGTAATTTTGTAGCACTAAAATGATAACTATGGAAAAAAACGTTGGAACTCTTGACAAAACTATCCGGGTATTGCTTGCATTAGTCATTGCTGCTGTCGGGTACTATTACCAAAGTTGGTGGGGGCTGATTGCCATCGTTCCCCTTTTAACTGCTTTCTCGGGATATTGTCCGGCCTATTCGCCTTTCAAAATCTCCACAAAAAAACAGAAAGACTGATTTAAATCTAATCCATTATGAGGCAATCTGTTGGTTGCCTCTTTTTTTTGTCCTTATTTTTTCAACAGCCTCCATTTAACAACTTAACCGGGTCATCCGCATTTGTGAAGGATTAAGTTTTTAATTTCGCGCCAAATTAGGAGAAATATGTCCGCAGAATACACAGACGACAGTATCAGATCGTTAGATTGGAAAGAACACATCAGGCTGAGACCGGGGATGTATATAGGTAAATTGGGAGATGGAAGCTCGCAGGATGACGGCATTTATGTATTACTTAAGGAAGTTATCGACAATGCCATCGACGAATTCGTGATGGGACATGGACATCAGATTGATGTGCAGGTAAGCGATGCAGAAGTTTCAGTTCGCGATTATGGTCGAGGAATGCCTCTTGGCAAAGTTATTGAATGTGTAAGTAAAATAAATACAGGAGCAAAATACGATTCAAAAGTTTTTAAAAAAGCTGTCGGTCTGAATGGTGTCGGATCAAAAGCCGTAAATGCTTTATCTTCAAGATTTACAGCTCAATCCATTCGCGAAGGCAAAACTAAAATCGTGGTATTCGAACGAGGCGACATCACTAACGACGAGCCTTTGCAGGAATGTTCCCTCAAACAAGGAACACTTATTACGTTTACACCCGATCAGGAGCTTTTTGGCAACTACCACTACCTGTTTGAGTATATCGAAGAAATGCTGTGGAATTATTGTTTTTTAAATAATGGTCTGACAATAAATTTCAATGGTCAAAAAATGTTCGCGAAAAACGGGCTTATCGACCTGCTTGAACACAATATTAATGGAAACGGACCGGTACTTTATCCTATAATCCACATAAAAGAAGGCGACTTTGAGTGTGCTTTCTCCCACAGTTCACGCTCGTATAGCGAAGAGTACTTTTCGTTTGTCAACGGGCAGCACACTACCCAGGGCGGAACACATCAAAATGCTTTCAGAGAAGCTCTTGTAAAGACCATTAGAGACTTTTACAAAAAAGATTTCGACACCAGCGATATACGTACCTCCATTGTGGCAGCGATCAGTATTAAAGTGCAAGAGCCTGTTTTTGAATCGCAAACAAAAACAAAACTCGGCTCTCAGTACCTTGAACCCAATGGTCAAACCATCAGAAACTATATCCATGATATCATAACCCGTAACCTTGACGATTATCTGCACATCCATAGCGAAACTGCTGAAGAACTATTGCGCAAACTCTTGCAATCGGAAAAGGAACGGAAAGAAATGGCTGGCATTAAGAAACTGGCCAAAGAAAGTGTAAAAAAGGCCAGCTTGCACAACAAAAAATTGCGCGATTGCAGGATTCATTTCAACACAAATCATGAAAATCGACTGGACACTACTTTATTTATTACAGAAGGTGATTCAGCAAGTGGATCGATTACTAAATCAAGGAATGTACAAACCCAGGCCGTTTTTAGCTTGAAAGGAAAGCCTTTGAACTGCTATGGATTAAGCAAAAAAATAGTTTATCAGAACGAAGAGTTCAACCTGTTGCAAGCGGCTTTAAATATTGATGAAAGTATTGAAAATCTGCGTTATAACAACATTGTAATCGCAACCGACGCAGACGTCGATGGCATGCACATACGACTCCTCCTACTTACTTTTTTTCTGCAGTTTTATCCCGATTTGGTAAAAGCCGGCCATGTTTACATCCTGCAAACTCCACTTTTCAGGGTACGCAACAAACAAAAAACACGGTATTGCTATTCCGACACCGAACGTTATGAGGCCATTAACGAATTAAAGCCAAATCCCGAGATAACCCGATTCAAAGGACTTGGCGAAATATCGCCAGATGAGTTTAAACATTTCATCGGGCAAAACATCCGCCTTGAACCGGTGATCCTGCGTCGTGAATCGTCCGTGGTGGAGACACTTGCCTTTTATATGGGAAAGAACACACCTGAACGCCAAAATTTCATCATCGACAACCTGCGAATTGAAGATGATACCATCCTTGAAACCGAAAGCAAAGTAGCTTGAGTATGGGTACTGAGAACATGAGTAAAAGTGCTAAAAAGCACCTTGAACATGTAAGAAACTATATGGCAAAGGCCATACACCAGTACAACATGATTGTTCCCGATGACAAAATTCTTGTGGCAGTTTCAGGAGGAAAAGACTCACTTGTCATGCTCGAAGGTCTGGTGGCACTACAACAATTTGGTGACATACGTTTCGAACTGGAAGGCATTCACATTCAGGTTTCTGATGTGCCCTACCAGATTGACGAACTGTGGCTCAACGAATTAGCTGGTCAGCTAGGGATAAAAATACATACCGTTCAAATTGAGGCAGGCCTTGAGCGACGCGGAAAAAAAGCACCGTGTTTTGTCTGCTCATGGCACAGAAGAAAGGCACTGTTTACTTTCGCCAAAAGCCATGGGTTTAATTCAGTTGCTCTGGGTCATCACATGGATGACGCAGTTGAAACCCTGATCATAAACATGACTTATCATGCCAATGTATCCTCACTTCCAGGCAAACTCAGCATGTTCGATGGCGCATTGTTCCTGATCAGACCACTAATCCTGCTTACAGATGCGGATACTATGGCCTATGCTAAGATTAAACAATATCCTCCGCTTAAAAATGAATGTCCGTACGAAGACAAAACCAGACGCACTACAGCCCGGCAACTGATTAAGAACATGGAGGTTATTCACTCCAAGGCGAAACAAAATCTTTTTAATTCACTTCAGCATATCGACAACGAATACCTTCCTTAGCCTTATATTTGGATATGAAACGTCAGCAATTATCTTAAGAACAGCCGGGAAAAGCGTGTAAAATATTCACTACTTTTGTCGCAGTTTATTTGCAATGGAAAATAATATTCGGATAAAAAATAAGAGGGCCTCCTGGGAGTTTTACCTGATCGAAAGATTGGTAGCTGGTATTGTGCTTACTGGTACAGAGATCAAATCGTTGCGTAACGGAAAAGCCAGTCTTGCCGATTCCTATTGCCTGTTTGAGGGGGGGGAATTGTTTGTTAGAGCAATGCACATTGCAGAGTACAGCTATGGAACCTATAACAACCATTTAGCCAAACGCGACCGCAAACTGTTGCTCACAGCCAGAGAACTTAAAAAGCTAAACACCAAAGTCAAAGAGAAAAGCATGACTATAGTTCCTATTGTGTTGTTTATCAACGAAAAAGGATTAGCTAAACTCGAAATTGCTCTAGCTAAAGGAAAGCATTATTACGACAAACGAGAGAATTTAAAAGAAAAAGACCACAAGCGAGAAATTGACCGACACATGAAAAGATAGCGGTAACGCAGAGAAATCCCTTCCACTTTATTTCCTAGATCATAAATTTCAACTTCACTTTTACGAATTTCCCCGATTTAATACGTTCGGATACATTTGTTTCTGTTTGTCACATGATTCTGTGAAAATCTGTTTATATTTGCATCAAAGCCACAAAAAAATGATTCATCATCTCTCACCACATCCGTGTTTGGCAAAGTCTATTGACTACTATTGGGTTGGTGAGCCCGGCGACGAAGCCATAAAAGTGCTCCCCGATGGGAGCGCCAGCATTATCCTGAGCTTTGGAGATCAGATTGGCTACAAAAACCATCGCGGAGAAGAAACCATTGTCGATCACAACTTGTTGATTGGTCCTCACACGAAATTCTATTTTATAAACCGGAAAAACACGAATAATGTAATTGGTATAAAATTCAAGAAAGGTGGATTATATCATTTAATTAACGAATCAATTGATAAATACCATGATGCAATTGTACCTCTGGCGCAAGCCTATAACCAGGAAATAGCACGGTTAATGGAAGGACTCAAAACGTGTAACAAAACAGATGAAATTAAAAAAAGCCTGAACAAATACTTTTTTCTCAAAGTAACCACAAAAAGCAAATCCTCTGATAAAATCGACATTGCCCTTAAAGCACTGGAAATAAGCAGTAATGAAAACAGTATCCAGGAGATTTCCGAAAAGCTGGACATCACAAATAAACACCTAATCACCCTTTTCAGAGAGAAAGTTGGCCTCACCCCAAAACAAATTCATCGACTCAACAAATTCAATGCTGTATTAAAACTCGTAAAGGATAAAAAAAACCAGAGTTGGCCTAGTATTGCTTTTGCCTGCAATTACTACGATCAGGCTCATCTAATCAATGAGTTCAAGTCCTTCTCAGGATGGTCGCCAACCCAATACCTCCAAATCATCCCTGAAAATGCAGATCAAAATATACTGACCGCATTAACAAACAGTTAACACTTAGCCAACACCCATTCAAAGGTAAAATTCTTCCAATACACTTAAAACGTGTTTTGTATGTTTGCC
>DJVY01000082.1 GCA_002440885.1 Bacteroidales bacterium UBA6244 | reverse complement strand
ATATTCTCCAGAATGTTTTTTGCCTGCTGACGGACAGCCTGTGACGATAATGTAAAATCGCTCATCAGCTCCCGCATGTAGGCGGAGTCTTCGCCCGATGCCAGCCGGTGAAGCTCCTGCACAATGCGCGACTTCATCTCGTCGGTTGCCTTGTTGGTGAAAGTGACCGCAAGGATATGGCGGTGGCGTTGCGGTCCGGAGAAGAGCAGCCGCAGGTATTCACCCGTCAGCCGGTGTGTTTTTCCCGATCCGGCGGACGCTTTGATCACGTGGAGGCTTTCTCTCTCAGATGATGCGTGATTTGGCATATCCCTCCTTTTGTAGAATATCCAACACCTTTGCACGGTGATCACCCTGAACGATGATCTCTCCCTCTTTGGCCGATCCGCCCACGCCACATTTCATCTTCAGCATCTTGCCCAGCTCCTGCAGGTCGTCGTCCGTCCCGGAGAAACCGGTGATCAGTGTCACAGCCTTTCCTTTCCGGTTGCGTTTGTCTAGGCTGATCCGCAACGGTTGTTTTTCTTTCGGTATCGTGTCGGTAACCTCTTCATTATCTTTGTTATAATGATAGTCGGGATTGGTAGAGTAGACAATATCCAGTCGTTTTTTCCAGTCGTTCATATGATTCATCTGTTAAGGGATTTGCATCTTGCACCACCCCGACAAAGATATTATTTTTTGGGGATAGATAAAAGAAAAGGAGGGTTATGTCCAGAAAATAGTGTAATTTAGTGACCGGTTATTAAAAAGAGACACACATGACTGACAGCGTAAAAGTTCATTGCCTGAATACAGATGCATACAAGGAGGTTCCCATCGGCTCTTCACTGGAGGAACTGATCGATTTCTTGGGAGTGCAATCCCCCTATCTTATCGCCAATGCGAAAGTAAACAACAAAACCGAGTCGCTTGCTTACCGTATTTACCGACCCAAGACCATCGAGTATGTCGACCTGAGCAATTCTTCCGCCATGCGCACCTATGTGCGTTCGCTTTGTTTTATCCTTGCCAAGGCGGTAGACGACCTGCTGCCCAACGCCGAGATGTACATCGAGCATGCTGTGGCGAAGGGATATTATTTTCAGATCGAGTCGGATGTGCCGGTCGGAAAACCGGAACTCGACGCCATCCGGAACAGGATGCGAGAGATTGTGGATGCCGATATTCCGTTTGTACAGGTAGAGGAAGAGACCACGAAGGTAGTGAAACTGTTTCGTGAACGGGGCATGGAGGACAAGGCACGGCTGCTGGAGACATCCGATATGCTGTATGCGCGTTATTCAAAGCTGGAAGAATATATCGATTATTTTTACGGGTGTCTCACACCCTCCACGGGTTATATTACCATTTTCGATATTCAACCCCATAACGGAGGTTTTCTGTTGCGGGTACCCAACCGTGAGCATCCCGTGGACCTGGAACCGGAGATACAGCAGGAGAAACTGTTGAATGTATATCGGGAACACCTGAAATTTCTAAAGATAAGCCGTCTCGACAATGTGGGCGACCTGAACCGTGCCAAGCTTGAAGGTCGCATGTCGGAAGTGATTCAGGTGGCCGAAGCCTACCAGTCGAAACAGATCGGAGATATTGCTGAGAAAATCACCCAAAGATTTCAGGAGGGTGTACGGGTGGTATTGATATCGGGTCCTTCTTCATCAGGAAAGACCACCTTCCGCAAACGACTGGAGATTCAGCTGCTGGTGAACCTGCTCACGCCAGTGGGTATCTCGCTCGATGATTATTTTGTAGAAAGAGACAAAACACCCCTCGATGAAAATGGGGAGAAGGACTATGAGTCGCTCTATGCGCTCGACCTGAATCTTTTCGAACAGCATATGCTTCGCTTGATGCAGGGTGAAGAGGTGGAACTCCCATTCTATAATTTTGCCACAGGAAAACGGGAATATAGAAAGAATTTTCTGAAGATGACCGACAACAGCATCCTCATCGTGGAAGGGATCCATGGCCTCAACCCCGAACTGACCGCACACATACCGCAGGAAAAAGTTTTTAAGGTTTACGTGTCAGCTCTGACGACCATCTCGCTCGACGACCACAACTGGATTCCCGCTTCCGACAACCGCCTCATTCGTCGTATCGTGCGCGACTACCGCTATCGCAGTTATTCGGCCGAACAGACCATCTCCCGCTGGGACAGCGTGCGCCGTGGAGAGGAAAAGTGGATCTTTCCTTTCCAGGAGAATGCCGATGTGATGTTTAACTCGGCCATGATCTATGAGCTGGCGGCCATCCGTCGCCATGCCGAGCCCATCCTGATGCAGGTGCCACGCACGGTGGCGGAGTATTCCGAAGCCTACAGGCTGCTCAAGTTTTTAAGCTACTTTAATTACATCACCGACCGGGAACTGCCGCCCACCTCCCTGCTGCGTGAATTTCTGGGGGGAAGCAGTTTTCGTTATTAAATACATATGTCAGAGATTATTTGTGCCATTTCCACCCCTCCGGGTATGGGAGCCATTGCCGTGATCCGGTTATCCGGAGAAGGAAGTATCGGGCTCACCGATGGGGTTTTCTCTTCGCCTTCGGGAAGAAAACTGGCTGAGGCATCGGCCAACACAGTGCACTTCGGCCAAATATATGCATGCGAAGAACTGCTCGACGAAGTGCTGGTGACCATTTTTCATGCTCCTCATTCCTTTACGGGAGAGGAGAGCGTGGAAATCTCCTGTCACGGGTCGGTCTATATTCAGCAGCGCATCATGGAGCTTCTGCTGGGCGAGGGAGTCCGCATGGCGCAGGCTGGGGAGTTCACGCGACGGGCTTTTCGCAACGGTAAATTTGACCTGAGCCAGGCCGAGGCGGTGGCCGACCTGATTGCCTCCTCCTCCCGGGCATCGCACCGTGTAGCCATGAATCAAATGCGCGGTGGCTTTACCCGCAAACTGGCCCTGCTACGCGATAAACTGCTGCAGTTTGTCTCCCTGATTGAACTGGAACTCGACTTCTCGGAGGAGGATGTGGAGTTTGCCAACCGGGAGAAACTATATGAACTGACTAATGAGATTGAAGAAAAGATTCAAACCCTGGCAGACTCATTCCGGTTAGGAAATGCGATCAAAAGCGGAATCCCGGTAGCAATTATAGGGGAAACGAACGTGGGAAAATCTACATTGTTGAATCTGTTGCTCAACGAAGAGAAGGCCATCGTCAGCGACATCCACGGTACCACACGCGACGTGATTGAAGATACGGTGAACATGGGAGGAGTGACCTTCCGCTTTATTGATACGGCAGGCATACGGCAGACTTCCGATGTTATTGAGACACTGGGTATCGAACGTACTTTCCGCAAGATTGAGCAGGCTTCCATCGTCCTCTGGATGATCGATATGACCACTTCACGCGATCAGATTGAAACATTGGCTGTCTCCATCATGCCCGCACTGCAGGATAAACAGGTGATCCTGCTGTTCAACAAAGCCGACCTGGTTTCTGAGGATGTACGTACCGATTTTGATACCCTCTTCCCGGAACTTGGTGCAGACAGGCTCTTTATCTCTGCGAAGCAGCACCACAATACCGACCGACTGCAGGAACTGCTGGTGGAAGCAGCAGCCATTCCTTCCATAGGTGAGGAGGATGTGATTGTGACCAACCTGCGTCATTATGAATCGCTCAACAGCGCCCTCGAAGCCATCCGCCGCGTGAAGGAAGGCCTTGAGGTTGGCATCACCCACGATTTTCTCTCCCAGGATATCCGTGAGTGCATGTTCTACCTCGGTGAGATCACCGGACAGATCTCTACCGACGAAATTTTGGGTAATATCTTCAGTAAGTTTTGCATCGGCAAATAATTTCCTGAATAGTCCTTAATCATCCGTTTTTATTTTTCTGAATTATTGTTGTTCTTCTTGGCTGAGATAATTCGATCACCCGCTTGCTGCTTGCTCACTATTTGATTTGAACTCGCTGCGCTCAGACAGCAAATCAAATTTAACGTGAGCTTCGCAGATCGGGTGTCCGATAGAATTATCTGAGGTCTTCGAAAAACAACAATAATTCTTCTCGAAAAAGAAAAACTACTCAAGAAACTACCCAGGTACCACCTAGTAAGAGCCGTAAAAAACCAAAGAAACTACCCTAATGCTGTACTGAAACTGTCCGAAAACCATGAAGAGATAAGTTGTGCGAAAAATGCACAAGTTCAATTACTCCTGCAATTTTATCATATCAGCAAGTTGCAGGAAATAGTCGTTAGACCAAATATCTAATTCTTCGGGATTTTTAATGAATGGCAATACATCTTGTTTAACCAAACCTATATCTGTATTGGCTAGTACTTCTTTTAATTTGGCTATAAACTGATCTTTGCTCATTTCGATGTTATCAAACTGCTTAATACGTTCTTGCAAATGGTTGAAATTTAATTTTACTCCATTTCTTACATACCACTCAAAATCGTACCAATCACGACCTTTAACTCTTTGCTTCCATCTTCTGTAAACCAGTGCATGCATTTTACCTGCATATAGATCAGAAAGAACAAAACAGCGAGTCATAAATGAAAAAGGGAGAAGCAGCAGTTTTTGCTCTGTATCGAATTTTAAGGGTGGGTCAACATCTATTTCTATTTTAATTTTGATTGATTTTTCAGTTTGAAATTTCAAATGATACATTTCAGAATTATCTTTCAGAAATGCAGACTCAACACGCCCTGACTCCCTTTTTTCTTTTTTGGTGATAACCACATCTTTGCCTGCAGCCTTAAACTCTTGAATGATTGCCGGGAAATAGTCTTCTAGTTTAAAATCGGCATCAGGTGTTAATAATGAAAAATCCATATCTTCCGAAAACCGATTCAGACCATGAAAGATGCGTAAACATGTGCCACCATAAAAAGCTGCTTTATTGAAAAAACCTCCACGATAAAGTCCTGCGAGAATAATTTCCTGCATTACATCATACGTTGCATTTCTTTTACCCAATTCATCGTCGTAACGGGCCAGCATTTGGTCAAATACACTCATTGTTTTAATAGTTTTATTATAAGGCTTACTGTTTTCTTTTTCTTGCTTTCTTCTACACACTGCTCAAAAATGGATGCATCCATTTTATAAAACTCATCCATGTCAAGTCGTATGTCTTCTTCTAAATATGCTTCAAGCGTTTTAACGGATCGTAATTGCAGTTTAGGTGTATATACGATTTGATCGCATAATGCTTTTTCGGGAGTGGCAATTTGAAATGCATAATCATCGCGGACAACCTGGCGGATACCTATTGAATAATAGTCTGCTGGACAAGTAACGTAATCAAATTGGCCTAACTGATTTCTGAATCTTTTACTTCTTTTTAGTGTCATAGAAACTGTATTATATACTCTCTCAGGAATTAATCCATAAAACCTAAGTGCACTCTCCTTGGACACATAGGAGGGTCCGTAAATATGATTGGCAATCAATTCTACAGATATCTCTTTCTTTGAAATTTCTGGCGATACAACATATAACCCGCGCTTAAGACGAATTATTATGCCCTGTCTTTCTAACTCACTCACTTTATCTCCCAATGATTTGAGTGATGGATAACTTGCCTCAAGTGATGCGTAATCTATTGGAATTACACCAAATTCTGCTAATGATTCCATTTTTTATTAGTTTCTCACTGCAAATATAGTAACTTTTTGCACACATAATCGACTTTTTCTCGATTATCTATGCAAATAATGACAATCATTGCGATGAAAAGTGCAGAAAGACCAATTAAATCCGGCGAATTTATTCACTTTTAAGATTTAAGTTGAATCTGAATTTGTATTTGTATTTGTATTTGTATTTGTATCGCATTTCTCCCATATCGCTGATAATAAATATATTGCATTTCCTGCATCGGTAAATAATTTTTGCTTTCGTTTTAATGTAGTCCTTAATATGCCCGTTTTTCTTTTTCTGAATTATTGTTGTTCTTCTCGACTACGATAATTCTATCACCCGTTTGCTGCTTGCCCACTATTTGATTTGAACTCGCTACGCTCAAACAGCAAATCAAATTTAACGTGAGCTTCACAGATCGGGTGTCCGATAGAATTATCTGAGGTCTTCTAAAAACAACAATACTTCTGGTCGAAAAAGAAAAACTTAATACATGTCTGTTATTTGTATGAAATATCTTATAACATGAAAAGCTGTAAAATTCTATTTTGCCAATTTAAGAATTCTTATTGCTCCCTGTATCACAATTAAAAATATAATAATCCCGACGATCAAGTCGGGTATCATGCTGTCCGTCAACCATATCAGCAAACCTGCAACAATTACCCCAATATTAATAATAACATCGTTTGCCGAGAATATTACACTTGCCTTCATATGGGCATCTTTGCTATTTTGTCGTTGTAAAAACCACAGGCATATTGAATTGGCAACAAGTGCCAGTAATGAAATAACAATCATCGTTTGAAAATGCGGCATCTGTTCAATTCCGGTAAAACGTCGTACAACTTCAGTCAACCCTAGAAGTGCAAGTATTATCTGAATTATACCACTGAACAGGGCTACTCTCTTTTTGCGGATGGTTGCCGCACCTACTGCTAATAAGCTCATGCCATATACCAAAGCGTCAGCTAGCATATCGATGCTATCAGCAACTAATCCCATTGATACAGAAAATAACCCTGTAGTCATTTCAATAATGAAAAATCCAAAGTTGATTAATAGAACAATCCACAATGTTTTATGTTGCTTTTTATCTTCATCCTTTAGTTTTGTAAAGTTAACTTACTCATTTTCAAGTAATTTAGAATCGAGATTTAGTTCTGCAATTGCAGAATCAATTTGATCTATGTCATTATCATGGATAACAGTTAATGTTCTGTTTGTTAAATCGTATTCCTGATCTACGATACTATCAATATTTTCAAGTTTCATGCGTATGAGGTTTTCCTCACTTGGACAATCCATCCCACTGATTTTAAATATAGCTTTTTTCATTTTTTATAGCTTGATTATTATTCCTGTATTAAAAACAAAACCATCCGGTGGTGCATAAATATCTCTAAATATCGGATTTGTCATCGAACCTGTGTAAATCGTGTCAAAACGGGTTTGCCACGTGTCTGTAAAATTCTCAAAGTTAGCATAAAGGGAGATGTTTTCCCAAGAACGATGTATCATTAAGCCCGAAATAAAATAATTATCCCAAAACTATATAAGGTAGTGCAAGTTAACATCATCTAAAATAGTGTTTTCGTTTTCTTTTTAACTCAAAAGCCACTTCACATGGCCTTTTTTATGTATCAGCTGTCTGGAAAGAAGATACAATAACTACGCAGAATAAATTGAAATCGATATAGTTAATAACTGCAAGACAAACTCAATAACCTAGCCTTAAAAGCAATGATAAAGCGGGTTGTCGGTTTGAAAAATTTACAGGCAAACGTCACTTGTCAAAGATTCAAAGGATGTTCTCATCAGAAAGTATTAAATTTGTAGTATAATATTGATTTATACTAAAGTTTGAATAGAATGAAAATTGAAATATGGAGTGATGTGATGTGCCCGTTTTGTTACATCGGCAAACGTAATTTTGAAACAGCGCTGGAGCAGTTTGACAATAAGGATAAGATTGATGTTGAGTGGAAGAGTTTTCAGCTTGATCCCTCAATTCCTGAAGTGGCAAATGAGAGTCAGCACGATTATCTTGTGAAGCATAAGGGGATGAGCTCTCAGCAGGTCTCCTCGATGCTGCAGAATATTACGCAGTCAGCTCAGGGTGCGGGACTCGAATATAACATGGATAAGGCGGTGATGGTTAACTCCTTCAAGGCGCACAGGCTGATTCAGCTCGCTAAGACCCGCGGCTTGGGCAACGGTGTTGAGGAGCTGTTGTTCAAGGCTTTCTTTACTGATGGTAAAAATATCGCTGATGATGATACACTTGTCGAGTTGGGCAAGGAGGCCGGACTAAACGAGACGGAGATCAGGAACGCCCTGACTGATGATAAGTATGCCGATTTGGCAAGAAAGGATATCGATGAAGCGCGCGCTATTGGCGTGAACGGTGTGCCGTTCTTCGTGTTCGACAGGAAGTATGCCGTGTCGGGCGCTCAGCCTCCGCAGGCATTTACGCAAGCGCTGGAGAAGTCATATGCCGAGTGGCGAAAGGCTAACCCCGAAATAAAGATCGAGGTCACCCGTGGCCAAAGTTGTTCTATTGACGGCGTCTGCGATTAGCGGTTATTTTAATTTTGTCATCAAATGTTAAATATATTTTCTACTATTTATTTAAGATCTTCATTTTATGTAATTTACGATATTTTATTTTCCATTTACTCTTTTTTGTTTATTTTTGTTTTCAATTATGGCAATAAAGAAATCAGAATTATATAGTTCGTTGTGGGCAAGCTGTGACGAACTGCGTGGAGGGATGGATGCAAGCCAGTATAAAGATTATGTATTGGTGATGCTCTTTGTTAAGTATATCAGCGACAAGTGGGCAAATCAACTTTATGCACCAATTACAATACCACATGGAGCCAGTTTTAAAGATATGGTTGCCCTCAAAGGTAAAGCGGATATTGGAGACCAAATCAACAAAAAGATTATTGCGCCCCTAAAGGATGCCAATAACCTTTCGGATATGCCCGACTTTAACGATGTAACCAAGCTGGGTGATGGTAAGGAAATGGTCGACCGACTCACCAACCTGATTGCTATTTTTGAAAAACCGGAGTTGGACTTTAGTAAAAACCGTGCCGAAGGTGATGATATTTTAGGTGACGCCTATGAGTACCTGATGCGCCACTTTGCTACCGAAAGTGGAAAAAGTAAAGGACAGTTTTATACCCCTGCGGAAGTCAGCCGCATTATGGCGATGATTATTGGTATTTCCAAAGCGGAAACAACTGCAAAAACAGAAGTTTACGACCCCACTTGTGGTTCCGGTTCTCTGTTGTTACGCATCGGTACAGCTGCAAAAGCCAAAGTAACCCTATTTGGACAGGAAAAAGATTCTGCTACCTCTGCCCTGGCCCGTATGAATATGATTCTGCACGATTACCCAACTGCCGAAATAAAACAAGGCAACACGCTGGCAAAACCACTTTTTGAGGAACACGGAAACATGAAGCAATTCGACTATGTGGTTGCCAATCCTCCATTTAGCGACAAACGTTGGAGTAACGGTTTATCACTTCCTGAAGATGGGAAATACAATCGCTTTGAAAGCTATGGTGTTCCACCATCTAAAAACGGTGATTTCGCTTACCTGCTCCACATTGTACGCTCGCTTAAGCGTCATGGCAAAGGTGCTTGCATTTTGCCGCATGGTGTTTTGTTTCGGGGAAATGCAGAAGCCGAAATTCGCAAGAACCTCATCAAAAAAGGCTATATCAAAGGGATTATTGGCTTACCGGCCAACTTATTCTTTGGCACAGGTATTCCAGCTTGTATTATTGTGCTGGATAAAGAGAATGCTCATAACCGCAAAGCCATTTTTATGATTGATGCCAGCAAAGGCTTCAAAAAAGATGGCAATAAAAACCGTTTGCGCGAACAGGATATTCGCAAAATAACCGACGTGTTCAACAATGAAACCATTATCAGCGGTTACAGCAAAATGATTTATGTTTCCACCATCGAGGAAAACGAGTACAATCTGAATATCCCGCGCTACATCGATGCACAGGAAAAGGAAGACATACAAGATATTGATGCACATTTAAACGGTGGAATCCCCGATGCCGACATCAACGATTTGAAAAGGTACTGGAAGGTGTTTCCAACCTTAAAAGGCGATTTATTCAGCCAATCACGCCCCGGTTATTCCAATTTGAATATTGAGCACGACCAAATCAACAATACCATTTACGGGCATCCCGAATTTGTATCGTTTATGGGCAAAATGAATGTACTTTTTGCCACTTGGGAAAAGGAATCCGAGACTTACCTGAAAGCCTTGGATAAAGACTGCCACCCGAAACAAGTGATAGCAGATATTTCCGATAACCTGTTAAACGCTTACGAAAACAAACCCCTGGTTGACAATTACGATGTGTACCAACACCTGTTAAGTTATTGGTACGATGTAATGCAGGACGATGCCTACATTATTTCTTATGATGGCTGGAAGGCGGAAACCTATCGCATTCTGGTAGAGAACAAGCAGAAGAAAATGGTAGATAAAGGTTGGGCCTGCGACCTTATTCCGAAGGAATTGGTTATTAACCGTTATTTTTTTATTGAAAAAGGCACTCTAACAGAATTGGAAAACACCAAAGAAACATTGAGTAGCGAAATTTCCGAAATGGAGGAAGAACACGGTGGCGAAGAAGGACTTTTTGAAGAACTCGACAAAATAAATAAAGGCAATGCCCAAAAACGCATCCAGGAAATACAACAGGAAAAAGACCCCGATTTAAAAGACGAACTAAAGGCTTTGCAAACCTATGTAAAATTACATACCCAGTTGGCTACTACCAACAAACAGATTAAAGAAAAAGAACAGGAGTTAGATGATAAACTCTATGCCAAATATCCACAACTTACCGTTGAGGAAATAAAATCACTGGTGATAAACGACAAATGGCTGACCTCCATTAAAAATGCCATCAGCTCTGAAATAGACCAGATTAGCCAGCGTTTAACCAACCGTATTAAAGAACTGGCTGAACGCTACGACACCCCACTTCCCGAAACTAATAAACTGGTAGATGATTTGGAAGCTGCCGTTAATGCTCACCTTCAAAAAATGGGATTCTCATGGAATTAGAGGAAGGTTATAAAAATACAGAGGTGGGAGTAATTCCTGAAGATTGGAAGGTAAAATCTTTAGGTAATCTTGGTGATGTTAGAATGTGTAAAAGAATTTTTAGTTATCAAACTAAAGATAGTGGAGATATTCCCTTCTATAAAATTGGCACCTTTGGGAAGGAACCCGATGCATATATTTCCAAAGAAATTTATTGTGAGTTTAGAAAAAAATATTCTTTCCCACGAATAGGGTCTGTTTTAATTTCTGCTGCGGGTACAATTGGAAAAACGATTGTCTATAATGGTGAGGATTCATACTTTCAAGATTCAAATATTGTGTGGATTGAAAATAACAATCAAGTAATTCCCAATGAATATTTAAAACACGTTTTTTCAATTGTTAAATTTAGAACAGAAGGAGGTACTATTCAAAGGCTTTACAATAATATTTTAAAAAATGGATTATTTCCACTTCCCCCAACCCTCACTGAGCAAAAAGCCATTGCCCAGGTACTATCCGATACCGATGCCCTTATTCAAGCCCTCGAAAAAAAGATAGCCAAGAAAAAACTCCTAAGAAAAGGTGTAGTACAAAAATTACTTGAACATAAGGAAGTCTGGGAAACGCAAGATTTTGAAAGTTTATGTAAGACATTCACCAAGCAAACTGGGTTCGACTACTCAACTCATATAAAACCAAATCTACTAAATAGTTATCAGAGAGGGACCATCCCCTTTATCCAAAATAAAGATTTTGAGGGATTTTGGTTCAATTTTGAAACAGACTACTACATCCCAGAGAAGGTTGCCGATAAATTTCCAATGATATTACTGGATGAATGGTGTTTACTGATTTCTATTTCAGGGAAAATTGGCAATGTAGGTATTTTCCAAAATGCAAAAAAATCATTTATCGGAGGAGCAATTGCAATTGCCAAATTTAAAAATCCTAGACTATTAAATTGGGTAATGATTTATCTACAATCGGAGGAAGGACAGGCTAAGCTATTTAATAACGTTAAAGCAGGTTCACATCAGAATCTGATACTTGATGATATTAG
>DJVY01000184.1 GCA_002440885.1 Bacteroidales bacterium UBA6244 | reverse complement strand
ATAAATCCAAAACCCCGCAGGGGTGAAATAAAACAGTGAGCTATGCCTGGAACCTATTCCCAAATCTACATTCAAATTGTGTTTGCAGTACGCGGACGTGAAAATCTAATTTCAAGAAATTGGAAAGATGACCTGTATAAATACATGTCAGGTATCATTACAAATAAAGGCCAGAAATCAATTATTGTAAATGGCACATCCGACCACATCCATATTTTTGTTGGTTTAAGGCCATCAATGGCAATTTCAGATTTGGTTCGTGATGTTAAGAACAATTCGAGCAATTTTATAAATGCTAACAAACTTGTAAAAGGGAAATTTATTTGGCAAGAAGGATACGGAGCATTTTCTTATGCGCATTCTCAAATCGAACAGGTTTACAAATACATTCTCAATCAAGAGCAACATCATCACAGAAAAACATTTAAGGAAGAATATGTGGATTTTTTGCAAAAATTTGGAATTGAATACAATGAAAAATACTTATTTGATTGGATTGAATAATATCACCCCTTCGGGGTTTAATAACGAATTAAACAATTTTCTATAATAATGTCAGCCTTTCAGGCTTCAATTACCGTCCTATAATGAATTCGTGGAGAAATTTCGTTAAGGTTTTTTCACTGTTATTCGTGCATTCCCCGAAGAGTCGGGGCAGGCTGTAACATTTTAAAAACTGACTAACCGAACTTAGGAGAAATTTAACCGGCTCAGGCAATAAAAACAGCTGGTTTTTGGGTAACAAAAAAATGAAAATATTATGCATTTATCTCATCAAGCAAAATTTAGTTTGTCAATTAAAAAATTAGCGGATCATGTCTTTATTATTCAAGTAGGGGTAAACGTCTTTTAAATTGTCATATTTTTGAGTAATAGCTTGATAACAAACTAGTTTATTAGTATAATTTGTAAAAATAGTATATCATTAAACAAACCGGATATGAAAAAGACATTTCTTACGCTCATTTTTTTTATTTTGATATCAGGTTATCAACTCCTGTCGCAATGTGTTGCTGATGCAGGACCTGATAGGGTGGTGTGTAATGAAAACAACGGACTTGTCCCGTTACAGATAGGAGGGAATCCAGCGGCTGTTTCCGGAACACCCCCGTTTACCTATACCTGGGAGGGTAGGCAAGTATTAACGATTGGAAACCTGACTTTTGTCACAACCGCCTCCGAAATACTGAACGATACCACTTTGGCCAATCCGACAGTTGTCAATAATGACTTGTTTAACAACTTCAGGTTGATTTTAACTGTCACGGATGCTAATAACAATATTTGTAAAGATACCATGGATATCTATTATTCAATATTTGGCATAAATATGAGTATCTTTATGTTTACCATAAACCAGGGTGATTCAATCTTGTTAAACTGGGGCTCGAATGTGGATGGAGGAATGCCTCCATTGCAGTATTTGTGGCGTCCCAATCATGGGTTACGAGATTCAACCCATCTTAATTTTTGGGCCAAGCCCCAGCACACCATAAAATATTTCGTCACAGTTACTGATACTGCCGGGTGTACCTATGAAGGCCCGGATTATTATATGGTTAGTGTGAATCCGGTATCTACTAACGAAACAATTTCAACAAATGATTATATGTCGGTATTTCCAAATCCGGCTTCTGAAAAGATCAATTTTCAATTGACCAATCTGGCACAAGGCAAGCATGTATTATCAGTTTATAATACTTCAGGAGCTTTGGTGAGTTCCCAACCTTTTCTCGAAAACATGCTGGTAGTTGATGTAAAAAACCTTAATTCAGGATTTTACAGTTATCAATTATCAAGTGAAAAAGGGGTGGCTTTACATGGCACTTTTGTGGTTGAGTAATAAACCAGAGAGGTACTCAATAGCAGAATTATTTGTTAGTTTTGTTTAGTTTGATTTGTATGGTTAATAATATAGTGTAATCATGAAAATCCATATCATTTTCTTGTCCCTCTTGTTTGCCGGAATCCAATCCATGTCGGCGCAACACCTGAAATACTTCTCCAACGACACCTTGGATCAAATTGTACGTTTTGGCCTCTACTACCAGGGTGATCACTATTTTTTTACGCATACCGGAGATTATTACCATCAACCCAGTCACCCGTTGCTTACTGGAGTGGAGGGTTATTATTCAGCCTTAATCCGATTGGATAGCTCATTGAACATGAAAGATTCGCTCGTGTTTGAAAACCGGAGTGGTTACTATTTCAATCCATTTAGAATGATTATTTTAAATGATACCCTGTTTGTCGCCGGAAGAGCAATCAGAGAAGATGGGTCTGATGAGCAAATGTTTTTAAGCCGATACACACTCGACTTTCAATTGGTTGGGTACTCGCTATTTGGCGATACCGCGAAAAACGAGATTATTTCGGATTTCGTATTGAATAGCAAAGGTAATTTTGTCCTCCCCGGTAAGTTTCTTTCGGATAATTGGCAAAGCAGGTATTTTTTACTATTCGAAGTCGGCAGGCAGGGTGAATTGCTCAGAGCAATCAGCGATACTACTTTTACTAACGTAGAAGGGCCTCGGGCTGTTCAACTTCCTGCGTCAAAAGATTACCATTTTGTCGACATGTTTTTTATCAGTGTTTATGATTCATCCTTTAATTTAAAGCACACCATTTTCCCTGAGTTTTATAATTGGTTTTTATACATGCATAGGATAAAATACCATAAAGATGATAATTATTTTTTAGGGGGTATAATGTCTCAGGTTTTCAGCGAAAATTTGAAAAATTTGCCAATTGCCCAGGAATCCCATCATGAAATTACCTATTATATAGTTGATGAATCGGCGTCACCTGTCGACTCAGGTTTTATTTATTTGCCTGACACCATCGACTTTTGTGGTGGGCTCGACTATTCATCAAATGGAACCCTTTGTTATGGCGGTGTTCATAATGCACTGGTTGATTTGTTTCATCCGGGCTTTGAATTGGTTGATAAATGGCTTGTAGCAAAAAGCATGAACTACAATGCCCAAACCGAAAACTGGTTTTTCCGTTATGGCGGCGATGCCAACTATAGCATGTATGGTTTGTATTTAACTCCTGAAAACGAATGCATTGTTTATGCTACCCGCTTCGACTGGCGGCATAACGACAGGAGGGAACGTGATATACTTATCATGAAAATAGACAGCACGGGTTTGCTGGTGGGTCAAAATTCGGATATTGAAAAAGTCCAGTGGTTAAAAGTCTATCCTAACCCGGGGTCTCACGAGCTCACCATCGATGCGGTTAATTTAAACGGAAGTTTCAAGCTCTATAACTCAACCGGTGAAATGGTATTGGAGCATGATGTAATCGGCTGGCAAACAACCATAAACACCGATCAATTACAAAAGGGGGTGTATATTTATGTTTTAGAAGATACAACCAAGGGTAAACAGGCTGTGGGCAAGTGGATAAAACAATAAACCCGTTGCATTGTAATCGTCTATTAGTACCGGATTACAATCCTACCCTGTGTTTGTCGGTTTATGGCCGGGTTTTTTCGGTGGTTTGATCCGCAGTTGTCTGCCCTTTGCTAGTGGGCATAAAATTCAATCATATCACGGATGGCTTTTTCGCATACCGGACAAAAAGTGTCGCCTGCAAAGGTCTTCATCAGGCAATCGGGTGTGGGACGGTACATGTTTTTGGCAACGTATCCACCGCCTTCGAAAGCGCCAATAGCCTGACTGTATTTTTCTGTGTCGGGGGTAGGTATGGGGGTGCGTTTCTTTACCATGTTTTTCCATTTGCGCTCAAAATCGACCAAAGTGGTGATATTGGGTTCCCATGGCTCAATGCTTAAATTGTAAAAATCGTTGTACGAGGTAGAGGAGTCGTAATACTCATCGGCCAGACCAACAAATCCATGGCCCAGTTCGTGGATAAAAATTTTTGCCGACTGCTGGTTGCTGTTTACACTCACATTGTAGTAATTGTAAATGGCTCCTCCCCCGTATTTCTCGGTGTTCACCAAAATGTAAATCTGATCGTATGGCGCGTTGGCAGCCAGGTCGCGAACGCTTTTAAAATCGTAAGTCATGCAATAACGCTCACTGTCGAAGGTGTAAAAAGTGGTGTGCAATACCGTGTTTTTCCAGATCCCGTCGGCAGGGATGTCGTTGCCCGATTGTTTGGAAGGCGCCCAAATGCCGTAAATATTAAACTTGTCCTGGTATTGGTCGTAAGGGCTAAAGCTGAATAGTCCTTCGGCAAACTTTTGGCAATCTGATAAAAACAACCCCATTTCGTCTTCAGTGTAGCCTTCGGGCAGAATTACGATATCCACATTTTGAGCAGGATCGCCCGATTTTACCACTTCAAATGAAGGGTACACCAGCCGCCGGTCTCTTTTAATAAAATAATCCGACGGGCGGACAATATGTTCCATTTGCGGCTCCATCACGCCATCGTAATTTCTGGCATAAAGCACTATTTTCACCGGATTTTTTGGAAAAGGAAACACCACCGACTCCGAAAAAGTACGGTTTATTTTCGTGGCTTCGTCGGTGGTCTGCCATTCGCCGAAAAGCGTGTTGTAACCTCTTGAATATAAGAGTGAATCGGTAGTCAAATCCATTACTTTTACATAGTAGTTTCCGTAATTGAACGTGTCGATCAGGTTAACTTTTGATCCTCCCCAGTAGGGTTCCTCAATCAATTCGTCGAAAGTGTAGAAATGCGCGTTCTTGCTGCCACTGTGGTAGTAATCCATGCGCATGGTTTTATCTTCAAAATACCTATCGAATTGTGCAAACCCCTGAACTGTGATCAAAATCATCAGGGTTGATATAATTTTCTCCATTTTGATTTTTATTACCCGACAAAAGTAGTAAAAGCGCTGTTTCATTACTTACCTTTGTAACCTTTGGGGTGAATTGGCGTCCAAACGAAAAAAATGGCCGGTGAGCGAAAACGATCATAGCATCATACAACGGGTTAAAGGTGGCGATAAACAGGCTTATGCTGTGTTGGTAGATCGTTACAAGGATCGGGTTTTTTCGCTGGTTTTTAGCATTGTGCATTCGCGCGAAACGGCTGGCGAGCTGGCTCAGGACACTTTTGTGAAGGCTTTTAAGAGCTTACACCAGTTTCGCGAAGAGGCTTCTTTTGCCACCTGGATTTATCGCATTGCTTATAACACAGCCATTTCTGAAACCAGAAAACGGAAAATAAATCTGGTTAACCTTGACGAAAAGATGGCGCAGCAGCTTAGCGCTTCCGACGATGAAGAGGATACCCAGGCAGAGGCGTTGCTCAGGTTGAAAAGGGCGGTTTCGGTTTTAAACCCCGAAGAGCAGGCGATGATCAGGTTATATTATCATGAAGATAAGTCGGTGGAAGAAGTTTCGCTTTGCCTGAATTTATCGGTGGCCAACGTAAAAGTTAAACTGTTTCGCCTTAGGGCTAAACTAAAAAACATGATGGAAGAGTACACAAATTCGGCGGTTGTGGTTTAAAAATAGTTGAGATATGGAAAAAGAAGATCTGAAAATCAAACAGTTTTTGGAGCAGATGGCAACGGAGTCTGCGCCCGAAGGGTTTACTAACCGGGTAATGGAAATGGTGAACCAAATGGAATCATTGCCCGTCCGCAAGGAATCAGGGGATTGGATGTTTGGACTGATTACGGCATTGGCGGCGGCCATAGGTTTTCTCACTTATTTTCTCTTCGACCCAACCTTTGCCAAACGGTTCTTCGGTAGTGTTTACAGTTTTATGCTAACTGCGGTGCAGTCTACAAAGGGGCTGTTGCAGGAAGCGCTACCCGCAAACACGTTCATGTTTAGTACATTTTGGATTGGCCTGGTGGCGGCCATCACGCTGTTGCTGGTTTTAGAAAAATTGCTCAGGCGAAGACAATTGCACACGGGTTTGTTTTTTACTGTATAAAGCCGGGTTTAATGCTAAATCAGTTTTTTTACCAGATCGGTAACCCTTGAAAGGGGTATAATTTCGATATTTAGCTTTTTGATGTCGAGTCCTTTCAGTCCATATTTAGAGACAAATATTTGTTTAAAACCGAGTTTTTCTGCCTCCTGTATCCGGTTCTCCAGTCGCGACACGGCCCTGATTTCGCCCGAGAGCCCTACCTCGCCTGCAAAGCAAACATCCTGACCAATAGCGATATCTTCGGCAGAGGAGAGGATGGCCGCCACCACAGCCAGGTCGATGGCCGGGTCGTCGACACGTAACCCACCTGCAATGTTTAAAAACACATCTTTGCTGCTGAGTCGGAATCCGCTACGTTTTTCTAAAACTGCCAGCAGCATGTTCATCCGCCGCAAATCGAAGCCCGTGGCCGAACGTTGTGGCGTTCCAAAGGCAGCGGTACTAACAAGAGCCTGCGTTTCGATGAGCATGGGGCGCTGACCTTCAATCATGGCGGCAATGGCCACACCGCTGGTTTCCTCATCGCGTTGGCTGAGCAGCAGTTCGCTCGGATTATTTACCTCACGCAGCCCGTCTGCCCCCATTTCGTAAATTCCTAGTTCAGAAGTGCTTCCGTATCTGTTTTTGGTAGTGCGCAATATCCTGAACCCGTAATGCCGGTCGCCTTCAAACTGCAACACGGCATCTACCATGTGTTCGAGAACTTTTGGGCCGGCCAGGTTTCCGTCTTTGGTAATGTGGCCAATAAGCAGCACAGGTGTGTTGCTGGCTTTAGCAAAACGCTGCAACTCGCCGGCGGTCTCACGAATTTGTGTCAGGCTGCCTGCCGAAGCTTCAATGGTATCGGTGTGTAAGGTCTGGATGCTGTCGATAATCACCAACTCGGGCTCTAGTTCGAGGGTATGCTGAAATAAGTCGGCGGTGGAGGTTTCGTTCAGGATATAACACTCCGGATTGTGCCCTTTCAGTCGGTCGGCGCGCATTTTGATTTGCTGATGACTTTCTTCACCCGACAGGTAAAGAATTTTTTTTCCTTGCAGGTTGAGTGCCATTTGGAGGAGCAGCGTAGATTTTCCAATCCCCGGTTCGCCACCGATAAGCACGATAGATCCGGGCACGAGTCCGCCACCCAGCACCCGGTTAAACTCAGCACTTTTGGTGTCGATACGGTCTTCGCTTTGGTTTACAATTTGATGAACCGGAACGGGTTTTGATTTTTTTTGATCGCTCACGAACCCCACCTTCACCGACGAAGGTTTACTCACCACTTCTTCAACAAACGAATTCCATTCGCCGCAGGTAGGACATTTTCCAATCCACTTCCCCGAAGCGTGTCCGCAGTTGCTACAATAATACATGGTTTTTGCTTTGGCCATACGTGGAAACAATTTTGTGTTTAGCGCAACAAAGTTATACTTTTAAACCTTGTCCGGTTATGGTTGTTCATAGTCTTGGAATGCTTTATTGAGGCAAAACCATGGTGAATGTGCTGCCCACGCCTAGGGTGCTGTCCACCAAAAGCTCTCCGCCCATTTTTCGGGTCAGGTCGTAGCATAAAATCAGGCCGATACCAGTTCCTTGCTCATTGTTTGTGCCAGGTGTTGTGAAATGCGACTCAATTTTGAAAAGTCTGCTCACCTCCTCTTTCGACATTCCCTTTCCTTGATCGAGCACTTGTATGCGCAACGCTTGGTTGTCTTTTTCGGCTTTTATGGTGATTCTTTTACCTGAACCCGAAAATTTGATGGCATTCGATACCAGGTTTCGCAGAACAGTTAAAAACATGTTCCGGTCGATGGAGGCTGACAGGTCATGCTGAAACTCTGTTTCGATGGCAATTTGTTTTTCTTTCGCGTTGGGTTCGAGCAGTAGCAAAGTGTCGTCGATCAGGGGTAAAATTTTTAAATCATCAGGGGTGTATTCTATTGCTCCTGATTGCAGGCGAGCCCAATCGAGCAGATTTTCGAGCAGCCGGAAGCCTTGCGATGAAGACTGGTACAATGAGTTGAGAAAACTTCTGATTTCCTGTTCTGAAAACTGATCCAGGTTTTGTTGCAGAATGTCAGTAAACGAAATCATGGCGCTAAGCGGGCTTTTCAGGTCGTGTGCAACCATATGAAAAAACCGGTCTTTGGTGGCGTTCACCTGCTCAAGTTCCTGGTTCTTGCGGGCGATGATGTTGTTTTTGGCTGTTAACCCAACATTCATTCTGTTTTTAAGCGCCAGGTTTCGCCACAATAAAATGGCCAGCAACAAAAACAGCAATCCACCGGTAAAATAGTATATGTTAATCAGATTTTTATTCTCCAGTTCTTTTTGTTTTTGAGCAAAGTTGTACTGAAGTTCTTTATTCTCGATTTCTTTTTGAAGGAAATGCAGGTAATTCATTTCCCTTTCTTTTTCCTGGTCAAAGAGGCTGTCGGAATAGGCTTTGTAGTCAACATAATACAAAAAAGCCCTTTGGTAGTCTTTTTTTTCTAAATATATATCCGACAATATTTTAGAGATCGTTTTGAGGTCGTAAAGGGCATTAATTTCTGACGCCAGATTCCTGCTTTGGAGGGCATATTTAAGGGCTTCATCAGGATAGCCTAGTTGATGCGCTGCACGGGCTATGCCTGTGAGCGCGTAACACTTTTCCCAATTGTTGTCGTAAGGGGTGTGTTGCAATACTTTCAAATGGGCATTAAACGAGGTTCGGTATTCACCCAGGTTGTAATATATCTCGCCTAAAAGATTGTAAACACGCAATTCCTCTTCGGTATTTTTCATGTTTTGGCTATAACTGATAGCTTTTTGAGCATACACCAATGCGCTATCGTAAGCTCCCATGGCATTGAAAGTGATGCCCAGATTGAAGAGGTTTCGATGCTCCATTAAGGAATCGTTTACCTGTCGGCACAACACGATCGAACGTTTGTGGTAATCAATAGCCTGGTCATACTTTTCCTGCACATTCAATATCAGGCCAATGTTATTTAGTCCTACTGCAATGCCATGCGTATCGTTTTGCTGCTGCGAAAGTGTGAGCGCTTCGGTAAAAAATTTTAACGCCCTGAAATAGTCACCTATAACGTAATAGCTTCCTCCAATTCTGTTTTTAATCATGGCCTGTTCATTCAGGTTCTGTGATTCGATGGCATGTACCAAAGCCAGGCTGTAATAAAACAAGGCCGTGTCGGGGTAGGTGAACTTTAAGGAGTCGCCCATCCTGTTGTAGAAATTGATGAGCTCATGGCTTTCCTCCTGTTGATTTAACGCCGTTTGGCTGCTGCCCACAAAAGGAAGAATCAAAAAAACCCAACACAAGCAAAAAACCTTGGTTACATTCACAGGACAATATTGATTAGGATTAAGTTTTTACTTTATCTGAAGCGAAGGTAGTGTAAAAAATCTGATGTGAACCAGAAAGCCGGAATAAAAAATCGTCAAGCTGAAAATGCGAGGTTGCTATTATGCCATCTCAATAGCCTTCGAAGTAATGCAATTAAAACCCGAATTGTACAACCGTTCTGCCAGCCATTCCTTAAAACAGTTTAACCAATGACAACTTTTTGAAAAAATTGAATATTAATATGTTGAATTTGGAATATCGAATACCGAACACTGTCCTGTCCGCCTACGGCGCGAAACACCGATTTCAGAAGTAGGAAGAATGGCGAGTCAGCGTACGAACTAAACCTCATCATTCATTATTTCACGCTACGGGCGGACAGGCTGTTAATCGATATTCGATATTCAGTCCCCTTGTCATCATACAATGTGCCCCGATGGCCATCGGGGCTTTTTTCGGGTGGTCTTTTTACTCGGGATGGAGGAAGCCCCCTTTATCTAAAAATCAGGTAGACAAGTCTAAAGCCAACCCCAATGGCCATTCCCATTAAAACATAGAAAATAACAAGTTTCGATTTGGATTGGTGTTGTGCGATGAAAGCATCCATAATTTCGATGTTCTTATTAAACTGCAAGGCCGCATTGTAGTCTCTGATCTTGCCAAAGATAACGTTTTGAGATTCATTTAGTTTGTTAAGGTTTTCGACCACGTCGCCATCCAAATCGGCGCAATCACTCATCAACAATACTTTGAGCGAATCCATATAGGCTAGTTGGTTTGTTAAATGCTCAATCTCTTTTTTATAATTCCGTGCATTAAGATCCAGCCTTTCTTTCACAAAAGCTGAATGGCTTAAATAATCAACAATTGAATTTTCCAGATCATCTAATACATCGCGATTATAAACCTCTACCACGATATAGAAGGGTACTTTTTCGACACTTAAATCGGTTGTAAGTTCCTGATTGTGTATGTTGATGCCTTTTATTGACTTGATATCTTGGCTTTGTTCGACAGGCAAATCCAAAAGAACCGATAGTTCATTATACTGCTCATTTTGAACCAACTGATTTAATTTGAACAACATATCACCATAAATCTTTTTTTCTAGCTGGGCATAGGAAACCGTCATTTGACTGTGATAAATGTCCTTTTTAAACCAGGAGAAAACGCCACCCACGATACCAAAAATCACAGCAAAAAGAAGGAACCCAAGAAATTGCTTTTTAAAACCGCTAACAAAACTCTGAAACATGGCACTGAAAAAACCTACAGCCTCTGCCCATTGGTTTTCAAGAGCTTTCCATGTTCTTTTGCCCTCCTCCTTAGATTTTTTTATTGAGTTGTTATCCATATTAATTCCATTATTTTTGCAAACTTATTGAATTAATTTACTACAACATAGTAGATTAGTTATTATTTTGATTTTAACTCTTCATTCAACTATGCAAAAAACACCGGGAAACATTAAAAACTCAAGTTGGAACCTAGCCAATATTTTGTTGTATCCGGTGGCTTTTTTAGCCCTTACCCCTTTTTTTATCGATCGATTGGGAGAAAATGATTTTGGTGTGTGGATGCTGGTAAATTCCTATGTTTATATTGCTGTACATATTGTGAGTTTCGGGATGGGCAATTCTATTACAGCTCATGTGGCAGAGGCAATTGGGAAAAAGAATGACAAGAGCCTTTTTAATTATATCAACATCTCCACCAGAACAATTGCCGCCATTAGCTTTTTTACCGTAATTGCGGGTGTAATCGGGTATGTGATAAGTAATTATGGCATAGTGTTTTTTGGCGAAAGCCTTGATAAAATATTGATCGTTGCCACGTTGGTGATATCGGTTAAATTTTGGGAATTGTTATACCAAAGTATGCTGAAAGGCTACGAGCGTTACGATTTAGCTTCCGTTTACAATATTATCTCCAAACTACTGGTGTTAGCAGCCCAATTGGCTTTGGTGTTGAGAGGTTTTGGGTTGTTGGAAATTTTTGTCAGTAATTTCATACTAAATCTTATCATGGCCATAGTGCAGGCTATTGTTTCCTATAAACAAGTAAAAGGCTATAAGTTTAGTTTTGTTCGAAGTAAATTGGAGCGCAGCAATTTATTTCACTTTGGTTTATGGACTTGGTTACAGACAATTATTTCGGTGTTGGCTTATCAACTGGATCGCTTTGTGGTGGCCATTTTTCTTGGTCCGGCTATCACAGGTTACTATATTCTTGCCTCCACGATAATCAACCACATGCATATGGCCTTTGGAGCAGTTGTGAGCTGGTTACTGCCAAAAATATCACGAAAAAAGGAATCAGATTCAAATATTAAACTATACTTCACCAGCCTGAGAAGCTTTTTAACCGGCTTTAGTTTGCTGGTTATTTTACTCACTTACCTTCTTTATAGGCCGGTTTTTACCTTGTGGCTGGGCGCTGAAAAGTTTGACAAAATGAATGATTTCTTCAGGCTTTTCCTCGTTTTTGAGGCCTTTTTGCTGCTTACAATTGTTCCTCTGTTTTACTTGAATGCCGTAAAAATGTTGAAATTTATTACTTCTCTGGAATTAATGTATAAATCCGGTGTAATCATTGGACTGTTGGTGGCTTTTGCTATTGTTCCGACAGGGAATAGCATTATTGTAGGTCAGATTATTGCTTTAGCCGTGTTAATTCCTGTGGAGTATTTCTTAATAAATAAGAGAATTCTGTTCGATAGTCCGTTAAAGGAATCGGTTTTAACAATCTTTCCTTCTGCAATGATTGCCTTGACCATCTTGTTTTCGCAATGGTATTTAGGTATGGCCTTTACATTGGCTGGCGCAGTGGTGTTTAAGGTTTATTTTCTTGATGCTAAACGATTTAATCTTAAATTGTTGCTCGAATGACGGAAAAGTCAACATATAACTACCTTATCGTGTATGCAATAATCTATTTCTTTTTCAATAGTTTTTTGTTGCC
>DJVY01000226.1 GCA_002440885.1 Bacteroidales bacterium UBA6244 | reverse complement strand
ATTCATACAGAATTTTGTAAAAAAATACCGCGAAGTGGTTTCTTTTATCGAGGAAGACAAGGTAATGCACGATGAAATGATAAAAACCATTCAGTTTTTACGAACCATTGAGTTTGAACTCCCTGACGCCCTGACACCGGGGATTTAACCGTAGATCATCTGGTAAGGCCGGTCGATTTCGCCGGCCAGTTGTGGGATGGAGATGTATTTACTCTCCCGACGGTATTCGCGGCCATCGAAAAAGATAACCAGCGTTGGGTTGGCAAAAACCTGATAATGTGCTGATATATCCATGAACTTCTCAGAGTTGATAAAAAAAAGCTTCAACTCAGGAAACTGATCATCCACCAGGGCTTTTACTTTGGGACGCAAACTCAGGCAGGGAGCACAATGGTCGCTGTAAAAATAGAGTAATACCGCAGTGTTGTCGGCTACTGCTTTTTTTACCTGATCAAGAACTGTTAGTTCAGTATAAGATTCCATTCAATCATGAATTAATTTGAGCGCGCAAAAGTAATTCAATTCTGCATAAAAAGAAGGAAGCTATTTTTAAAAACAAGCGTAATTTTCTTTAATTTCGCCCTGTTTGTTGTCTTTTCCGAAAACAATTACAGCCCGGGCTGTTTATCATAATTTTCCCCAAAAGCAACACTGGTTGACTTTTGGATAACTTTAAAACAGAAAAAATGACATTAGTAATTACAGGTTCAGGTTTAACCATTGAGCACGTTGTGGAAGTAGCCCGCAACGGCAAAAAAGTAAGTTTACATCCAGAGGCGCTCGAACGCATTAAAAAGTGTCGTGCCATGTTGGAGAAAAAAATTGACAACCACGAAATCATGTACGGCGTCAACACCGGCATTGGAGAATTCTCCGAAGTCGTATTAAATGACGATCAGGTAAAAGATTTTCAGAAATATCTGATTTACAATCATGCTGCCGGCATAGGCGAAGCCATGCCGCTGGACCATGTAAGAGGAGCCATGCTCGGACGCATCAATGTACATGCCCACGGCAACTCAGGCATCCGACCGGAAATTACCCTTACGCTGGTCGATATGCTGAACAAAGGCGTAACACCTTTTGTATGTCAGAAAGGATCGGTAGGAGCTTCCGGCGACCTGGCTCCTATGTCGCAAATTGCCCTTTTGTTGATGGGCGAAGGAAAAGCTTTTTTTGAAGGAGAACTGCTCGAAGGAAAAGACGCCATGGAAAAAGCAGGCATTCCAGTTCCCGGTCTCCAGGCCCGCGACGGGTTAGGCACGATAAACGGATCGAATGTACTGACAGCCATGAGCGCCCTGTTTTTATATGATGCCAATAACTGGCTGAAACAAGCTGAAATAGCCGCCGCCATGTCGCTCGAAGCACTAAAAGCCAACATGGGACCTTACAACACCAAACTGCACGAAGTAAGAGGATTTAAAGGCGCGGTAAGAAGCGCCAAAGCCATTGCCAGGTTGGTGGCGGGTGGTGACCTAAAAACAGGGAAAGTAGCCCACAAAGTTCAGGATGCTTACTCCATGCGCTCTACGCCACAGGTGGTTGGCGCTGCGCACGATGCAATGGCTTATGCCCGCTCGCAAGTTGAAATCGAACTCAACGGGGTAGGCGACAACCCCATCTTCTTCCCTGATGAAAACTTGCAACTCTCAGGAGCTAATTTTCAGGGCACGCCGGTTTCACTGCCCATGGATATGGCAGGTATAGCCATTACGATGGTGAGTGTGATGTCGGAAAGGCGTATGAACCGCCTGAACAACCCTGCGCTCAGCTGTGGCCTCCCCCCCTTTCTCACCAAAGGAGCCGGCATGTTCTCAGGCCTCATGCTAAGCCAGTACACAGCTGATATGCAGATTGTTGAACAGCGGATACTCTCTGCACCGGCCTCTATCCAAAGCATTCCGGCAGCAGCCGATCAGGAGGATTTTGTTTCAATGGGAATGAATACCGCCTTAAAAAACTTCCAAATTCTCGACAACGCATACGGTATACTGGGCATCGAAATGATGGCCGCCGCACAGGCACTCGATTTCCGCGATTATTCCTTCGGCGCGGGAGTGACCAAAGCCCATGAGGTGGTGAGGCGACATGTTGATTTTCTGGATATTGACCGCCCCTTGTATAACGACCACAATGCCATGAAAGCCCTTATCAAGTCGTGTGAAGTGCTGAATGAAGTTGAAAAAACCATTGGCAGTCTGGAATAAACGCTCAAACTAACAAAGAATGACAGAACAACCGACTCCAACCCGACCCGGCATGCTTACCTTTTTGTGCATCCTGACTTTTGTGGGCAGCGGAGCCTCTTCACTCGCCAACCTGATGCTGTTTGCATTTTTCGACAGCTTCAGGCTTGTTTACGAACAAGGCGGCTTAACCCTGTTTGCTTTTAGCAGCGAACAGGAAAAACTGATAGAACTTCTGCTGTCGGCCAAACCGGTATATTTCCTGTATCAAGGGCTATTGTATGCTGTAAGTCTGGTTGGAGCCGTCTTTATGTGGAACCTGAATAAAAAAGGCATACATTTTTATGCCATTGGCCAAATTATGTTGTTGATCATGCAACAAATTTTTATGCCCTCGTTGCCTTTTCCGGCTTTTGAACTGCTCATCGCGGTGCTGTTTATCGTATTGTATGCCAGATTTTTACCTGTAATGAAATAAACTATAATGACTGAAAGCTTGAAAACAGAATATCTCCCCGAAAGAAAAAAACCTTTCTTGGTACGCATAATCTCTATCGCCGCCATGGTGATGGGCTTCACAGGCGTGCTGTTTTTTGGATCTATTGCCATTTACCTGATTTCAGACTCCGACTTTGCCGAAAGTTTGAAACATACCTATTATAATAAGCAATTGCTTTGGCTTTACCTGATGGCGGGCGTGGTTTTACACATCGCCCTGTTTTATTCAGGCGTGGCCGTCTTCCGACTCAAAAAACAAAGTCTGTGGCTATTTCCCGTCAGTTCGGTGGCCTTGCTGCTTTTTGCCGAGGCCGTTGACAAAAAATTCTTCTTGGTCGAAACCATTCTGGTTGTTGTGCTTTCCCTCCTGCTTTTTGCCTACAGAAAAAAGCTTAACTAATTCATTTCATTGTTAATAAATAACAATGAGTTCAGGCTAAATCGTCAGTTATTTAGACTAAAAAAAATCTAAAACGATTTAAATTTGACATTAAACATGAAAAAAGTGTCAAAATTTGTTAAGGCATGTTAAATTATTCTTAAGTTTGTTGTCTCTTTACAAACGGGAAGCCATTTGTAGGGACAAAGGATACATAAATTTAAAATTTATAGTTATTAACAAATTCATTAACCAAAAATTATCATTATGAGAAAAATTACAATTTTGCTGGCTTTCTTGTTTATGCTGGGTGCGAGTTATGCACAGGCACAAACAAGAACCATTAGTGGTAAGGTTACCAGTGCTGAAGACGGAGGCGGCCTGCCGGGCGTTACCGTTTTGGTGAAAGGAACCCAAACGGGAACCATAACCGACCTCGATGGTAACTACAAGCTGACTATTCCATCAGACGCCACCACCCTGGTGTTTCAGTTTGTAGGAATGAAAACCGTTGAAGTTGCCATTGGCAGCCAGGATCAAGTCAACACCACCCTGGAGCAAGACGTTCACCTGATGGACGAGGTGGTTGTAACCGCTTTGGGTATTTCGCGTGAGAAAAAGTCGCTGGGTTACTCCGTGCAGGAAGTAGGTGGTGACGACATTACCAAAGGTGCCAGCACCAACGTGGTAAACTCACTGTCTGGTAGAGTAGCAGGGGTTAGCGTTTCCAGCTCATCAGGAAACATGGCCGGATCATCACGCGTGTTGATCAGAGGTGCAGCCTCTATGCTCGGAAATAACGAACCACTGTATGTTGTTGACGGTATCCCCTTGGATAACTCGAACTACAACAGCACCACAGAAGCCCGTGGTGGTGGTGGTGTCGACTTCGGTAACATGGCCCAGGACATTAACCCTGACGACATTGAATCGATTTCTGTTCTTAAAGGTGCTTCTGCTTCTGCTTTGTACGGTTCACGTGCATCCAATGGTGTTATCATTATAACAACCAAAAAAGGGAGCAGATCGCAAATCGGTGGCAAAAGAATTGGGGTTACCTTTAACACAGGTATCACCGCAGAACAGGTTTCTGTACTTCCCAATTACCAAAACACCTATGGTGGTGGTTATTACACCACGTTCGACACATCAAATGTTGGCGGAGTGGACGTATTAACTCCTTACTACGGTGCTGACGAAAGCTGGGGACCAAAAATGGAAGGCCAACAGGTATATGCCTGGTGGAATGCTTACGATTACGAACAAGGCATTACCGACACCCCTCAAACCAGTGCCTGGTCGCCTCACCCAAATAACGTGAAAGACTTCTTTAATACAGGATTAGCTTACAGAAACAGTGTTGCCGTTTCTGCAGGAGACGATGTAAGCAATTTCAGGGCTGGTTGGACCAACCTGACCCGTAGCGGTGTATTCCCAAACAGTAAACTTACCCGCAATACCTTTAACTTTAACGGCATGAGTAAGTTTGGCAAACGCCTGACGGTGACTGTTGGTGGTACTTACGTGGTAAACAATGCTTTTGCCTTACCGGATAACGGATACGGCGACAACTCCATCATGCAGAAATTTGCCCAATGGGGACAACGTTCATGGGATATGGAAAAAATGAAAAATTACAAAAATCCCGATGGAACACAAAGAACCTGGAACAGAACCAGCGTTACCGACCCAACACCGGCCTATAGCGACAACCCCTACTGGATTCAGTACGAAAACTACAGCACCAACGACCGTAACCGTTTCTTCGGAAATGTGAATGTTAAATACGACTTTACTGACTACTTAAATGTTACCGGTGCTATTTATGCTGACCGTTACAGCGACAGAAGGACAACACAAACTGCAGTTTATTCCGCAGCCGAATCTTTCTACAACCTGGAATTACGCCAGTTCATGGAATACAATGGTGAAGTCCGTTTGAACTTCGATAAAATGGTTACAGAAACTATTCGTTTAAGCGCCTTCGCGGGATTCAACATGATGGATCAGAAGTATTTTAACAATACCCAGACTACCACTGGAGGATTGAGCATTCCTGATTTCTATTCACTGGCTAACTCAAATGGCCCAATTGATTACGAAGACTATCAACGTCACCGCAAAACAAATAGTATATTTGGTAGTGTAACAGCAGAATGGAACAGATTGGTTTATTTGACAGCCACTTTAAGAAGAGATTGGTCATCGACCTTACCTAAAGATAAATGGGCTTACAACTATCCTTCTGTATCAGGTAGCTTCGTATTCACTGAATTGGCTCCGCTGAAAGACAATGGCATCATTGATTACGGACAGTTGCGTTTGGGATGGGCTGAGGTAGGTAGCGATACAGATCCTTACCGTTTATACTCAACTTATGTTCCGGAAACTTTGTTCGGATCAGATCCACGCTATACACTGCCCTCATCTCTCAACAACAGTGAGCTGAAGCCTGAAAAAACTAAATCATATGAAGTAGGTCTTAATATGAAATTTTTGAAGAACCGCGTTGGCTTCGATGTTACCTACTATAATGCCCGCACCGAAAACCAGATTTTTGCAGTAGACATTTCATCGTCAACAGGATACAACAGCATGATCAGAAATGCCGGTGAAATTGAAAACAAAGGGATCGAGTTATTGGTTTACGGCACACCTGTTAAAGCCAAAGATTTCAGCTGGGACCTCAGTGTAAATTATACCAAAAACCAGAACAATGTTATCTCACTAGCAGACGGTGTTGAAACCTTGCAAATCAGCTCTTTGTGGGGTGTTTATGTAACAGCTACGGTAGGCCAGCCTTACGGTATGCTTCAAGGCTCAAACTTTGTTTATGATAACCAGGGTCGTGTTGTTGTGGGTGATGATGGATTATACCTCAAATCTCAAGCAATCGAGAACCTGGGATCAGTACTTCCTGACTGGAATGCTGGTATACAAAACACCTTCCGTTACAAAGACTTCAGCCTTGGATTCCTGATTGACATTCAGGAAGGTGGTACTTTGTTCTCCACAACCTATATGTTCGGAGGATGGACCGGTATTTTTGCCGAGTCGGTTGGCCCGAACCCAAGAGGAGTTGAACAAAGAGAACCTGTTTCAGAAGGCGGTGGTGTGTTGATTGAAGGTGCCGTAGTAGGTCACTTTGATGCCGATGGAAACGTAGTGGTTGATAACGAAGTAAATGATATTTATGTGGATGCGTACGAATATGCTTCCTCCAAATATTTTGGCCCACGTGCCCAGAACATTTACAGCACACGCTACATCAAACTTCGCGACATTAACTTCACATGGAATCTTCCCAGAAAATGGATGAACAATACCTTCATCTATGGTGCTTCCCTCTCGCTACACGCCGGTAACCTGGCCATTTGGAATGCAGAACTCAAACATATCGACCCGGAACAGGCTACCAACTCAGGTAACATCCAGGGACTCGAGGGTGCTGCTAACCCAAGTACCAGAACATTTGGTTTCAATTTAAAAATTGATTTTTAATCGGTTGATTATTTATTCATTTAAAAAGAATTAAACATGAAAAAAATATCGTATAAAACAATTGTTCTATTCTCGGCCTTTCTATTCCTGATGCTCGGGTGTACGAAAGATTTTGAGAAGATGAATGTGAATCCCAATGAGCCGGCTGTTGTACCCACGCAGTACTTGCTGACCAATGCCGAGTTCAGAATAATAGACTATATCTGGGATGAATGGTGGAATGGACGCCAGGGACTGGTTTATTCACAATACTGGTCGCAAACAGCTTATACTGAAGAAAGCCGTTTCGAACCCCGCGTGAATATCACCAACTCTTATTGGGGATTTTTCTATACCAACATGATGGACCTCCAAAACATCATTGAGTTAAACACCAATGAAGACACCAAAGGAACTGCAGCTGCGAGTGGACCCAATGAAAACCAAATAGCTGTAGCCCGTATCATGAAGGCGTTTACCTTCCACATGATGACTGACATTTGGGGTGATATCCCTTATTTCGATGCCCTGAAAGGAATTGAAAATACCGCGCCAACCTACACCAAACAGCAGGATATTTATGCTGACCTGCTCAAGGAACTTACCGAGGCACAGGCCATGATTGTTCCCGGTGACATTTACGGTGACATCATTTATGGAGGCGACATGACCAAATGGAAAAAGTTTGCCAACTCGCTCCGTATGCGCATCGCCCTGCGTACCTCAAAAGTAGATCCTGACTACAAAGCAAAAGTTCAGGCTGCCATTGATGCCGGCGCTTTCGAAAGCTACGAAGATGATGCTTATTTCCAATTCGATAACATTTCACCCGGGTATAACCCATTGTATGAAGCCATCGTGGTTAGTGGACGTCCGCCGGATTTCGCAGTTAGCGAATTCATGATCAATACCCTGATTGGATTGAACGACCCACGTTTGTCAGTGTATGCTGAAAAAGCTGTGGCTTTTGACACCACAGCCACACCCTACCGCGGCTTACCTTATGGTTTGAACGCTACCGAAGCTCCTGCTATTGCAGGTCCGGGAAGCCAGAACGTTTCCTTGCCATCGAACTCTACCGTAGTTATTCCTAATGCAAAAGGCTGGATGATGACTTATGGTGAAGTATGTTTCATTAAATCTGAAATCATGGGATGGGATCAAAC
>DJVY01000246.1:55712-57613 GCA_002440885.1 Bacteroidales bacterium UBA6244 | reverse complement strand
GTCAGAAAATCAAAATCAGGTGTCACAAACAGCTGAGGTTGAGGTTTTGTTATGTCGAAATTGTATTGGATGGCCTCAATGCTATAAGGAAGTTTTAGTACATCCTTCTTCATGACACTCATGCTTTCACCAATTGAAGACAGCAATCCTGCGCCATATATTTTTGGCTGATCGACTGTGCCTATGAGTCCATATTCCACGGTCCACCAGTGCAAATTTCTGATATAGGCCATTTCTGAAGGTACTCCCATGTGGGCACTTATTTCTTCAATGGCTTGTTCTGCCTTTTCGATAGCTTTGTTATCGGATTGGACATCAGCTTTTAAAATACTCAGATGCCTGATGGCTTCGTATAGTTCGTAATCCTTTTTCGACGAAAAGGCTTTTGATCCGATTTCGCCAAAATATTGAAGATAAGTGGCATAGGATTCATCGGCAATTATGGGTGCGTGTCCGGCTGCCTCGTGAATAATATCAGGTGCAGGGGTGTATTCAATCTGATCTAGCGAACGGATGTCGGCTGCAATGACGAGTACGTTATGCTTTTGAAACTCCATAAAAGCCGCAGGTGGAATAAACCCATCCACGGCAACTGCGGCCCAGCCCAGCTTACCAAGAATCTGGTTCATATCTTCGATACTTGGGATCTGCTCGATGCTTATTCCCGTTTTTTTTAGGCCGGAGCTATACGATGGATGAGCAAGCAGAGATAACTTATCCAGGTTTTTTCTCATGACATAACGCCAAACAGCATGATCTTCAGCCGTGTATTGCTCGTGGTGCTGGTCGGTGATAAAACCTTTTAAATGAGTAGGAAGCTGATTGATTACCGGATTGTTCCACATAAGCTATTTAGAATAGATTTAAATTAGTCCAAAAGTAAAATTATTTTTCAAAACCATGCGCACTTTTAACGCTTTATAAGATTTTTGTTTCATGACTTTTTATCCTCAAATCCACATTGCTTTGCCCGTTCTCAACGAGTTCGAAAACCTGCCTACGCTTTTCAATGCCCTTAGCGAACAGTCTGTACATCGGTTTCACCTGTGGGTTTGTGTTAACAATCATGAAAATCTGCGAAATAGCAAATCAGCGTTTCCGGTAGTTGAGAATAACGAAAAAAGCCTCCAGTGGTTAAAGCAACAAGACGGTATGGCCATAACGGTTATCGACAAAGCCTCAAAAGGAACTGGCTGGGTCGACGGCAAAGGTGGGGTTGGCTGGGCGCGCAAGACCATCATGGATGCCATTATCGCGGTGGCGCACGATAGAGATTTGATCGTGAGTATGGATGCCGACACCTACTATCCAAAGGACTATCTGGCAGAAATTAAGGCTACTTTTCTAGCCTATCCTAATGCTTTGGGTTTAACTGTTCCCTACTATCATCAATTGGCTGACGACTCAACTGACAGATTGATTTTGCGTTATGAGATATACATGAGGCATTACCTTCTGCAATTAATCAGGATTGGTAATCCGTATGCTTTTACTGCCATTGGCTCAGCCATGGCTTTTCCCGTATGGGCTTACCGCAAGGTCGGCGGACTTACTCCTGTGGTGAGCGGCGAAGATTTTTATTTCATTCAAAAGCTTCGAAAGTCGGGTGTTGTGCTTCCTTGGTGCAATACGCTGGCATATCCTTCGCCGCGGTTTTCTGATCGTGTAATCTTTGGCACAGGTCCGGCGCTCATCAAAGGAAAACAAGAGGATTGGTCGTCTTATCCGGTTTATCATCCGGAGGCTTTTGATCAGGTAAAAAAAACGTTTTCCTTGTTTCCCGATCTATACGATAGCGATGTAGCTACTCCACTGGATGATTTTTTCCTCCAGAGGTTTAAAGATAAATTCTGGTATTATCCCCTGCGAAAAAACTATAGAAGCCAAGACCAATTTGTTAA
>DJVY01000246.1:19190-55615 GCA_002440885.1 Bacteroidales bacterium UBA6244 | reverse complement strand
CGCAACACCTTGTTCGACGAAGAAAATCGACTCAGGATGCAGCAATTAGTGAATTGTTTGTAAATTGCAACAAAATTGAGGTAAATGTTTCATGTAATTACCATCTTAGGGCCAACAGCTTCAGGTAAAACAGCCTTGGCTTGTCGTTTGGCAGCCTTGCTTGACGGCGAAATTATCAGTGCCGACTCCAGACAGGTTTATCGTGGAATGACAATCGGTACGGGAAAGGATCTTGATGACTTTACGGTGGAAGAAAAAAAAATCCCGTATCATCTGATTGATATAGTTGATCCGGGGTACGAGTTCAATGTTTTTGAGTTTCAACAACGTGTTGCTGAAGTACTTCCTTTGATCGAATCGAATAACCATATTCCGATTGTCTGTGGTGGGTCGGGTATGTATCTTGACGCCATCCTCAGAAGGTATGAGCTGGTGCGTGTGCCTGAGAATAAAATGTTACGTCAACTACTATCAGATTATCCTCAGGAAAAGCTCGTGAGAAAGCTGAAGAGCTACGGACCACTGCACAACACAACTGATGTTACGAGCAACGAACGTCTAATCAGGGCGATAGAGATAGCTGAATACCAGTTATCACATCAGGGAAATAATTTTGAGATGCCCCTCATTTCTTCTGTAAATTTTGGAATCCGATTTGAGCGGGATGAAATAAAACGAAGAATCACACAGAGACTCCAAGAAAGACTTGAAAACGGAATGATTCAAGAAGTTGAATCTTTGTTAGGAGGGGGACTAACACCAGATCAACTCAAATTTTACGGACTTGAATACCGCTTTGTTACCCAATACCTTGAACAGGAATTGTCCTATGATTCCATGATTAACTTGTTGAATATGGCCATTCATCAGTTTGCCAAAAGGCAAATGACCTGGTTCAGAAGAATGGAAAAATCAGGAGTCAGAATTCATTGGGTTGATGGGAAGCTCGAAATGGAATCCAAATTATCGGCTATTATCAGTATGTTGCCAAAATAACCCTAAACGTATGCGCAAGCTATTGGTGTTATGGATTTTGATTGTTGTTGGGTGGACAGCCTGTGCACAGCGCCCACTGCGCTTTAATGGCTCCATGCACCAGAATCCTCAGGTTCAGTTTATCAGATATAACACCGACAATGGATTGAGTCATAATACAGTAACTGACATTCTGCAGGACCAATCAGGATTTGTGTGGATTGCTACCACCGATGGGTTAAACAGATTCGACGGGCGGACATTTGAGGTGTTTAAACATAACCCTGATAACTTCACTTCCATTTCTGCAAGTCATATTTCGGCTTTGGCTCTGGCTAGGAATGGTTCGCTGTTTGTGGGAACTTTGTCAGGTCTAAACCTGTATCTTCCTGAAAACAATGGATTTGAGCGTGTTGAGATTAAAACAGACACACTCGAATTTACACATTCTTATGTGCGGGCGTTGCTTTTCGAGAATGATTCAGTGCTGTGGATTGATTTCCAGTCGGGCAATTTGATAAGTTTCAATATTTTCTCCCGAAAGATAATCTCTGGTCATCAGCATACAAGCAGTGTGCAGCCGTATTATTTGTATCACGATCTGTATTTCGATAGCAACAACAGGTTATGGATTGGTGTAAGAAGTGTTGATGTGATGTATTTGGATGATAAAAGACAGGAAATTAGTTATATACGAGCTAATGTGGTCGATTTTACAAAAAAGCGTGCCGCTGATGTAGCCTGCTATTTCGAAGACAGTAACAACAATTTTTGGGTCACCGGTCTTGATGGTGTTTACTTATTTGATAGGGCAAGCGAGACCTTTGAAAAGTTTATAGGTATCACTACCTACGATATTTGGGAGGATCGTTCTGGTAATTTGTGGTTTGCTACCGGAAGCGGGTTACTGCGTTATGAACCCGATTCAGAAACGATGGTTCAGTTTTTGAATGAAAAAGACAATCCTAACTCCCTTGTTGATAATCATGTGTTGAAAATATTTGAAGATAGAGCTGGGAATTTATGGTTTGCTACCGACGGGGGGGTGAATGTGTATAATCCGCCGGCTTTTCCTTTTGGAACTTACACCCACATTCCAGGAATTGAAAACAGTCCGGAAGGCTATGTGGTGACAGCTGTGGCTGAGGACAAAAACAACAATCTATGGGTCGGATACGAGGAAGATGGTCTGGACTTTTTTAGTCCGGAAAGCCAGTCTTTTCAGCATATTTCGGTTGATTATAACTCGGGGTCGGGCTTGGCAGATAATCATATTTCGGCCTTATACATCGACGATCAATACAGGCTGTGGATTGGTTTGTGGAAAGGAATTGGGTTTAACTTGTATGAGCCTGATTTGGAACGCTTTTCGCTGTTCACTTATTACCCTGGAAGCCTGGAAAAGGACTGGTATGCTGACTTTTGTGAAGACTCGTCCGGTGTTTTTTATGTTGGATTCTGGGGAGCAGACGGATTGGTAACCTTTGATCGCAAAAAACAGACTTTCGGTAGTAGCCTTCAGCATCGTTTTGAAAGAATCATTTGTTCCAGGTTAATAACCAGGTTGTTGACAGATAGCCGGAATACCATTTGGATCGGAACCACCGATTGCGGTCTGCATCGCTATTTTCCTGATGGAGATAGCGCCCGTTCTTATTTTGCTGACGGAAATCCTGTTACAGGACTCCTATCCAATGCTGTTGGTGATATTCATGAGGATAAGCACGGGCGAATTTGGCTGCTAACCAGTACTTTGCAGAGATATGATCCGGATAGTGATTTGTTTGTAGATTATGGTGAACAGCTTGGGGTCTTCACCGACAAGCCAATTTCCCTATTGTCTGATTCCATCGGAAATTTGTGGATTGGCACTGAAGGCAATGGACTACTCAAATTTAATCCCGGTGATTTTTCAGGTAGTCAGTTTTTTAAGCAAGATGGTTTGCAAGGCAATACTTTTACCAAAGCACGCTATGGGCTAAGTGACGGGCGCTTGTTTTTTGGTGGAGTGAATGGATTTAATTTTTTTAATCCGATGGACATCAAAGAACCCACTTTCCTCCCTGAGCCTATGTTTGGACGCTTGTTTGTTTACGATCACATCTATAGCCACGATTTAAATTACCTCGACAAGGTGGTCTTAGATCCTGAAAGCAAAGTTTTTACGGTAGAACTAAATAGCACCGATCTGGTTAACAGTGAAAGGTATTTGTACCAGTGTAAACTTGTAGGACTCGATCAAAATTGGGTTGATATTGATAATACACAAAGGAAGGTGAGGTATGCAGGACTTTCTCCAGGCAACTATCAGCTGATCTATCGTCTTGGTGATCGATACGGAAACTGGACAACACAGGTGGCAACTATTGAGTTTGTGCTGGAGAAGCCTTATTACCAGACAATATGGTTTATATTATTGCTGATTTTTGTTTTGATGTCACTCTTGTATTTTTACGTTATGCGTCGCGAATATGAGCTTAAACTAAAAAACCGGGCCGTTGAGTTACAACAAAAAATCTTTCGTCTCCAGATGAATCCGCATTTTGTTGGAAACGCATTGTTGGCCATTCAAAACTATATTTATCTGCATAACCCGCTTGAAGCTGGAAATTATTTGTCTGATTTTGCCAAGTTATTCAGGTTGATATTAAACAACAGCAAGCACGAGTTTATCACCTTGTCGAAGGAGCTGGAAACCTTGGATTTATATCTTAAACTTCAGTCGCTAAGATTTCCGGATAAGTTTGTTTATCGGTTTGAAATTGACAACCAAATTGATCCTGAAAGCTATATGATTCCTCCGATGTTGGCGCAACCTATGATTGAAAATGCCCTCGAGCATGGGTTGTTTAAAAAGCAAGGGCGGGGTACGCTAATAATTCGTTTTTTATACCGGAAAGACCATTTTCTGTTTGAAGTGGATGACGATGGCATCGGCCTTACTGCCGCGTTGAAAATCAGTTCAGGCAATACGGTACATAAAAGCTCAGCCCTGACAATCACAAAAGAAAGAATTGCTATGCTTGGTAAAAAGTATGGTTTTATTGTTATCTTTGATCTTCAGGAAAAGTACAGCCAAAAGGGAATAGTAAGTGGCACGGTGGTCAGATTCACTTTGCCTTTTCGGCAGGCTTTTAAAAAGTAACTAAAATCTCCCATATGTTACGCACCCTAATTGTAGACGATGAGTTTAACGCCCGACAGGTGATTAAAAATGTTTTAGAACTTTATTGCCCTCAGGTTGAGCTGGTTGGTGAAGCTGAGAATGTAGCCGAAGGGGTGCAGCAGATACGGAAACTAAACCCTGACCTTGTTCTGCTTGATATTCATATGCCTGACGGAACTGGTTTTGATGTGCTGTCGAAATCGAAAGGAAATAAATTTGGTGTAATTTTTATTACTGCCCACGAGCAATACGCCATGCAGGCCATAAAGAAAAGCGCACTCGACTACATCGTCAAGCCAATCAATGCAAACGAGTTGATTCAGGCTGTTGAAAAAGCCAATCTGGAAAAAGCTATTGCTGACAATGACTCGGTTAAATACAGCACATTTATACAAAATTTAAAACAAGACCCTGACGAGCAACGGATTGTGCTGAATACCCTTACTTCCATATATACTGTAAAAATTAAGGAAATTGTGAGATGTATGGCTGATAAAAACTACACAGAGGTTTTTTTACATAACGGAAAACGGCTCGTGTTGTCAAAAACACTTAAAGATTTTGAGGAATTGTTGATTTCTCACGGATTTTTCAGAACCCACCAATCACATCTGATCAATATTCGCTTTATCGAAGCTTACGAAAAAGGCCTGGGTGGGTTTGTGATCATGAGCGATAATTCTCGCGTGCCTGTTTCCTCTCGCCGCAAAGATGCTTTCCTCCGACTCATCGAACAACTGTAGTTCGTATTAAAAACGAAGCGACTCATTTGGTTTTTACAAATAATAAATTAGTGTCAACGAATAATCATTAGCCTGTTACGCTTGTTCATTTAGATATGAGCATGGAAAATACTGCCTTATTTTTATACAAGATTTGTTTAACCCGTTTGTTTTAATAGGCAAACACAACACTTAAAATTATGAATGTAAAAAGTTTACTTAAAGTTTTAGGCGTCTTGCTACTAAGCATGACATTTATTTTTACTAAATGCAACAAGGATGATGATCCAACGCCTACGCCAACCCCTTACAGCCCGGGTTTTTCGGCAACTTATTTCTCTGTTGACATGGGGGGAGTTCAGTATCTGGACTTTTACATCACCTGTACAACTGACGACTGGGAAATGATTAAAGTAGTTGTAACTGCACCAGGTGGAGCAGGATCAGACACTTACACTGGTGGCGGAGCTATCCAGCTACGTGGTGAGCCATTTACTTTTCCGGAGTATTTCCTTAAATTGGGGGGTACCTGGTCGTTCTCCATTACCGGTAACATTAAGTCGGGGGACCATGTTGGCGAAAGCTTTGTTGTAGTCACCACCCTGAATGTTTCGGGAAAATAGCAGAATATTAATTTATGAAGAAAAGCCTAATTGGGTTTTTCTTCATAATTTTTTGTAGGCCTGGTAAAATATCGGGTAAAGGTCGTGTGATTCACACGGCCTTTTTCTTTAGTCGTTGGCTTTTTCGCCAAGTAGGGGGACAAACCGAAAAGCACCAAACGACTCAGCTTCCAGTCTACCATCGGGTAGTTTAGTGTACCGCATCATGGTTTGTACTTCGCCACTTCCCAATGGAACCACAATAATTCCTCCGGTTTTTAGTTGACTAATCAGGTTGTTGTGTAGGTCGGGTGCAGCGGCGGTGATTAGGATTTTATCGAATGGGCCAAAAGTAGCTAGTCCAAGGTTGCCATCGCCGTAAAAAATTTTCACCTTATATCCAAACTCCTGTAGAAACCTTTTGGTTTTGTCGAAGAGCCGTTTTTGTCGTTCTATTGTAAACACCTTTGCGCCCAGATGCTCCAGTATACAAGCCTGATATCCTGAGCCTGTGCCTATTTCCAGTATTTTTTCACCTTTGGCTACTTGCAGCAACTCTGATTGAAAGGCTACGGTGTAAGGTTGCGAAATGGTTTGCCCCGATCCAATAGGAAAAGGTTTGTCTTCGTAGGCAAATTCCAGAAAAGATGAGTCCAGAAAGAAATGACGTGGGATGGTGTTGATGGCTTCCAGAACCCGTTCATCCTGAATGCCTTTTTTTCTGATGGACTCCACCAGTTTTTTCCTCATGCCCTTGTGTCTGTACAAATCTTCCATTTCGTGCTGTAATCCTTATTCCTATTCAATTTTGTGCGAAAATAGGTATAATGACAGTAAGAAAAAACTACCTTTGCCAAAATTTTTTTGTTATGATAAAAATCGGTGTTTTAGGCGTAGGCCATTTGGGTAAAATCCACTTAAACTGCATACTTAAGGTAAGCGATTTCCAGCTTGTTGGTTTTTATGATCCTGATCAGGAAAGGGTTAAGTTAATTGAGGCCGAATTTGGTATTAAGGGTTATTCAAACCCATCGGAATTAATTGACAACGTGGATGTAGTGGATATTGTTACTCCCACTGTTTCACATTTTGCCTGTGCTGCTGAAGCTTTGCGCAAATCGAAGCATGTCTTTATTGAAAAGCCCATTGTAACCACCCCGGAAGAGGCACAAAAACTAATTGAATTGGCTACTGAAGCCAATGTCAAGGTGCAGGTAGGGCATGTCGAACGTTTTAATCCCGCATTTCTGGCTGCTCAGCCTCACATCAATTCACCGATGTTTATCGAAACTCATCGATTGGCTTTGTTTAACCCGAGAGGAACCGACGTGCCTGTAGTGCTGGATTTGATGATTCATGACATCGATATTGTGTTAAGTGCCGTAAAATCGAAAGTAAAGAAAGTTCATGCAAGCGGAGTAAACGTGGTAAGCGACACACCTGACATAGCAAATGCCCGTCTCGAATTTGAAAATGGTGCAGTTGCTAATCTAACAGCAAGTCGTTTGTCGCTTAAAAACATGCGCAAAACCCGAATTTTTCAACGTGATGCATACATCACTGTTGACTTTCTCGATAAAATCACCGAAATTGTGCGCATGGACGAAATAGATGACTTCCCTGAAGATCCGATGGCAATGGTGATTGATCTGGGCGATGGGAAGAAGAAAAAAAGAATTTATTTTGAAAAACCTGAAGTAGGTAACATAAATGCCATTGTTGAAGAACTTACCAGTTTTAAAAATTCAATTGTTTATAATACTGAGCCACCGGTAACCATACACGATGGATATCATGCCTTAAAGGTAGCTCACATGATTATGGAAAAAATAAACGGACAACTCTAAGGTAAATAGAGGTTTTTTACAATATTTCGCAAACGTTTGCGTTTGTGCACTAAAAGGTACAGGTTTGAAGTTGTTTTTACGTCATCGTTTACTTGCTGTTGTTTTGATTCTTTTCAGTCTGCTCTTATGGCAGTCGTGCTATAAATTCAGTGGAAATCAGACCATTCCGGCTTATCTCTCAATCGATTCGATCGCTGTAGATACCTATTATCCCGAAGAGGGAACTAACTCATCTCAAATAGCAGATGTTTGGGTTTATGTTGACGACGGCTTGCTGGGCGTTTTTGAATTGCCCGCCTTATTCCCTGTTTTAGCTGAGGGTAAACACAAACTGGAAATCAGACCGGGCATCAAGCTGAATGGTATATCCAGCACCCGGGTTCCCTATCCTTTTTATCAACCAATTATTTATGATGAAATGGAGTTTGTTCCGGAAAACACCATCAAGCTGGGAACAATTACTACAACCTACTACGCTGATTTAAGCTTCCAATGGATGGAAGACTTTGAGCAACCAGACCTTTCATTCGATAAGCTTTCGAGCTCTGACACCATTATTGAGCGCACAATGCCCGAGAATAATCCCATCGCTTTTTTGTCGGAGAACTCAAGGTACAGCGGTATTATTCACCTCACCACCGATCGACCAAAATACAGCGAAATGTCCTTTGGGAGTTTTGCGATGCCTTCAGCGCAAGGAGCTGTGGTTGTGCTCGAAATGGATTTCAAAACCGATGTGGCCGTTCAGGTTGGATTACTTATGCGAATTTATAATGAGTTTACCGAAATTCCTCTTGTGTTTCTTAATGAGAACAGTGAATGGACTAAAATTTACATAAATCTTGGGCCAAACATTTCCCTGAATCCGAATGCTACCGATTATAAGATAATATTTGGTGCTGGCTTGCCCGCGGATATGTCAACAGGAGAGGTGCTTTTCGACAACATCAAAATTGTGTCCAGGTGATAAAGAAAATGAATAGAAGACTTCAGGTGACCAAATACGTCCTGCTCGACTGGCTGTCGGCAGGATTGGCTTGGAGTTTATTCTATGTAATTAGAAAGTATTCTGAGGATAATACCATTTTCGATCATCTTGATACAGTTTTCGACGACACGAAATTTTGGATTGGTATCATATTTATTCCTGTTTTTTGGCTGGTACTTTACTTAATGATTGGCTCCTATCGCCGCATCTACAGAAAAGCCAGGTTAAAAGAATTGGGAGAAACACTGATTATAACCCTGATTGGCGTAACCATTATCTTTTTTGTCCTTATTCTCGATGATTTTATTGTTACCTACAAATCATATTATCAGTCGTTTGCTATTTTGTTTTTCCTTCAGTTTGGCATTACTTATTTCTTCAGGCTCGTTTTAACCACCGTTACGGTTAAAAAAATTCATAGTGGGAAACTGGGTTTTAACACCTTAATTATAGGGAGCAATGGCAATGCGATGAAAGTGTACAACGACATCACCAATCAGGAAATATCTTCGGGTAATCATTTCATTGGTTTTGTGAATGTTCATGATCGCGATGATTTTAAAATAGGGAAATTTCTCCCGCATTTGGGGGCATATAAGGACCTAAACGCTGTTATCACCGATTACAAAGTTGAGGAGGTGATTATTGCTATTGAAAGGTCAGAGATTAACACCATCGAGCGCATAATAACGGAGCTTGAAACCACGAATGTTATCATCAAGGTGATACCGATTATGCAGGACATCATTTTTGGTTCTGTAAAAACACGTGGCATCTTTCATACCCCACTCATCGAAATTTCACCCGATTTGATGCCAGCCTGGCAGCAATCATTGAAGCGAATAATTGATGTTTTGGCTTCCTTAATAGCCATGATTCTGTTGATTCCACTATATATTTTTACTGCGATTGGCGTGAAGCTTTCCTCAAGGGGGCCAATCATGTTTTCGCAGGAGCGTATTGGTAAACATGGCAAGCCATTTATGATGCACAAGTTCCGCTCGATGTATTCCGATGCAGAAAAGCATGGGCCTCAGCTGTCGTCAGATTTAGATCCCCGGATCACATCTTTCGGACGTTTTATCCGCAAGGTAAGGCTCGATGAAATACCCCAGTTTTATACTGTACTCAAAGGGGATATGTCGCTTGTTGGCCCTCGTCCGGAGCGCCAGTTTTATATCGATCAGATTGTGAAAAAAGCACCCCATTACCGACTTCTTATGAAAATAAAACCAGGCATCACCTCATGGGGTCAGGTGAAATTCGGTTATGCTTCAACCGTGGATGAAATGGTTACAAGATTGCAGTACGATATTTTGTATCTGGAAAACATGTCTATCGCCATGGACTTTAAAATACTCATTTACACTGTAATGATTGTTTTACAAGGACGCGGAAAGTAGTTCCTGCTTCGATTTTTTCATGTTGAGTATAACCATAGCTCCACCATTCTTTGCGTTCATTACCCTAACCTGCCCTCCTTGTACATCAGTGATAAGCTTTAGTGTGGCCATTGAAAGACCAGAGCCCTCATGGTGCATGATGTCGCCCGCTGAAAAAAGTTCAAAAACTTGATCCAGAGCTTGTTTTGTGAAGCCAGGTCCATTGTCAGTAAAATGGATATCCACCTCATCATGGCCTTCAATAATTTTAATGTCAAGTGTTGCTTCTATTCCGGCAAATCTTTCTGTGTTCTCCACAATCATGGTAATACCGATGGTAGTTAGTTCGCTGTCTACCATGACCAGAAGTTTTTTTTCGGACTTCTCGTAATTAATAATTACCGTGGCGTGCGGATTGTCTCTTTTAAACTTACCTAAGGCAGTTGTAATCAGGTGATCAACAGATACAGGGAGGATGTCAGGATCATATTTATCTGTTTTAAGTCGTGTGATAAGTAGTGCGATTTCGGTGAATTTTACTAACCTGGCAGAGACCTCAGTTAAATAATTGAGGTATTCTTTTTGGTTGGAGTCAATGTTGGTTTGTCCGAGCAATTGCGTGAGACCGATAATGCCATTGAGCGGGGTTCTCATCTCATGGCTTATTAAGGAGAGAAAGTTTGATTTTGCCAAATCTAATTTTTCCAATTGCTTGTTCGCATTTTCAAGTTGTAGGGTTCGCTCTCTGACCAGGTCTTCCAAGTGGTCGTTCATTTTGATTAGCTCTTTTCTCTGTCTTTGTAGTAACAAATGTGTTTGAACTCTGGCCAGCAACTCCGACGAATTGAAAGGTTTAGTGATGTATTCCTGTCCGCCTACTTCAAATCCCTTTATAATGCTGTCCATTTCGGCTTTAGCCGTTAGAAATATCACGGGAATATCTTTGGTGTGTTTCTGTTTCTTTAGTTTCTCACACACTTCATATCCATCCATTCCCGGCATCATGATATCCAAAAGAATCAGGTCGAAGGCCTGTTTATCACAAAGCTTTAATGCTTCTATACCACTTTGAGCATAAGCCACATCGTATGTTTTATGCGAAAGGATGTTACCCAAAATTTGAATATTTTTTGAAATATCATCAACGATTAGAATTTTTTCACTTTTCATATGACATGGGGTTATCAGTGTTTGTGACAAATATAGGCTTTAATTCCGTTAAAAAAAGTTCAATCCTGTCGATATCAAATCGCGAACAAGCCACTGCCAATTCATCTGCAAACTCGGTAAGTTCGGGCAGGTTGTGGCTGTCGGAATAGGCTTTTAGTTTCTCTGCAAAAAGGGCCATGTCGTTGAGTAAGTGGCTGTCATATAGTTTATTCCAGTCATCTTGCAGGATTTTTTTCAGGGCTTCTTGCGACAGAGGATTTAACTTGTGGGAAAGGGGAATGTTAATGGCTGGGTCGCTCGCAGAGCTTGTTACGGAATGCTGATGAGGAGTTTTATTCTCCGTTTGGTTAGGGGAAATGGTATATGTGTTTTCATTTGCAACCGCAACTTCAGAGAGCGTAATTGAAAATGTAGTTCCAACCCCTTGTTTGCTTTGGAGTGTGATTTTCCCTCCCATTGTTTCGGTAAGTTGTTTCGCGATGTTTAATCCCAAACCAGTGCCTCCCGAAGTCCTGTGACCATTGTGTCTGCTTTGCTTAAACGCTTCAAAGATAGTAGCTTGCTCCTCAAAGGCGATGCCAATTCCTGTATCTTTCACTTCGATTGATAGTTCAGTTATATTCAAACTAACAGATCTTAGTTTAAAAGAGATAGAGATATGGCCCTTGTCGGTGAATTTTATTGCGTTGTCAACCAGGTTGGTTAACACCTGCCGTAGTCTGTTTTTGTCGAGCAGCAGTGCTTTTGGCGGGTTCTCCGGAAGGTTAATTTTCAGTTGTAACTCTTTTTGTTGAATCCTAACATGAAAAACTTCCTCCAAATAATGGGCGATGGAAGCGATGGTAACTGGTTCAAAATGAAGCTCTATTTCTTTGGCCTGAATTTTCGACAGGTCTAGTATATCGTTTAAAAGAGTTAAAAGGCTTATTCCACTTGATTTTATCGCCTGGATATAGTGAAGCAATTGTTTGTCGCTTGTGCGCGATTCTAAAACCTCTGAAAAACCAATGATAGAGTTCATTGGGGTTCTGATTTCGTGGCTTACATTGGCAAGAAACATGCTCTTAACTTCGTTGGCTCTGATCGCTTCGTTTTTTGACTTTTCAATCAATTTGTTTTTTTCAATTAACTCATTGTTTATGACCTTTAGGTCTTCCTGTGATTTAATAAAGGCTCTTTCGATTGCTTTTCTATCCGAAATATCTTCCACTACCCCTTCGTAATACAGGGTTTCTTTTTTGTTGTTACAAACTATCCAGGCACTTTCATTTACTTCTATGTCAGTGCCATCATATCTCTTCCAGACATCTTCCCTCCCGGTGATTACTCTTTTTTCCTCAATATCTCTGATAAAGAGATGCCTGCGGGCGAGTTCATCGTTTAAGTTTACAGATTGGAGATCAGTATTGTCAGGAAACCGAAGCATTTTTTTGAGTGCATTATTGGCATACTTTATCTTTCCGTCAACTGTGGTTTGATACATTCCGATGGCTGCATTTTCAACTATGCTTCTATATTGTTCGCGGCTCTGCGATAGCTTTAGGTTAAGATTGGATAGTATCTCTTTTTGTTCTGAAATTTTCTTGTTCTTATAGGCCAGCAGCGCGTATCCTTTACGGTTTTCGCGGGTGCGTAACATTAGGAAAACGACAATTAATAATGACACAAAGGCAATGAAAGCCCCTACTATCAAGGTCATATTTTTTGTTTCCTGTTTTGTAAGCAATTCTTTGCTTACGCGCAGGTTTTTCTTGAGTTCGTGGTTGTACGCTTTTTTAATCTGTTCAGTTTCATGACTTATCATAAGTTGGTTGATGAGTAAATTTCCTTCTTCAGAAAATACCTCATCATCTAAACGGATATACTCGTACAGGTTGTTGATAGCCTCGTTTAGTTTCCCTGTTTTTGTGTTTATAATCGACAACAATCTCAGAGCTTCCATCCCGGTTTCCTTCATGTTCATCTCCATTGCCAGAACAAAGCTTTTGTTAACAAGTGAATCCGCTATTATCCAATTACCTTTTTTTATAAAAGCTTGTCCGGTATATAATAAGACCTCAGAGAGGAGTCTGTTATCATTCTTTTCAACGGCTATTTCGACAGCTCTGTTTAAGTACAATATGGCCGTATCGGGTTGATTTATCGTTAGATAAATTTGCGACAAGGAGAGTAACGAAATCCACCTCAATTGTATGTTCAGCAAGGCATCATTATTATCAAGCAAATTTTTAAATGCTACTTCGGCAGCCTGATATTGTTTCATGTTCAATTGCAATAGAGCCTGCTCAAATTCAATTCTTTTGATTTTTTCGGTGTTATTGGTTTTCTCAAAATAGTGTAGTGCAAGATCAAGATGCTGTTTGGCCGCTTCATTTTTATTCCATTTACGTAGTAAACGACCTAAATCGATTTCCAGGTTGGCCATTCCCTCATCGTCATTCATTTCCTGATATTTGTCGAAGGTTTGTTGCAGCAGGCCAATGGCTTTAATAAAGTCGCCAAGTTCAAGGTAGACCAAGGCCAGTTGGTGCAAGGCCTTGGTTTGATCTAATTTATCTCTGTTAGTTGCGAATAATTCCACTGCTTTTTGAAAGTACTTGGTAGCTGCGAGATAATTGTTTTGCGATACCAATACCTTACCCATCCGAAAATTCCACTCAGGTGTTTCCTTGAGCGAATCAGCAAGCGTGATTGCACCCCATGTTTCACCGTCCGGAGTCAGCGCTGAAGAGTCAGTCTGGTTGTATTGTAATACGCTATTGAGTTTTAAATCATCGTTTGCGTTGGCTCTTGCCGGGATGATGGGACTAAGAAAAACTACCAATAGCACAGTCAGGATTGATTTTATCCCAAATTTTGAACAGCTGTTAGTGAATTGAGTTATCATGATTGAATGCACTAGCAATTTTTCCGGCGAGGTAGTAATATTAAGTAGACATTGGATTGAAAAATCCAAAGCAAGATACAAATTATTTTGTGATTAGCTTTAAAAAGTGCAATACATTTTCTCTAAAATGACAAAGTCAGGCTTAAACGTAGGCTAAGCCTGACTTCGACAGTTGAAACATACTTAATTACAACCACTTAACAAGTGGGAAATCCATGCGGTATTTTAGTAGTTTATGTTTCGGGAAAATGCGGAAAGTGTAATCGTAAATACCGGAATGATCGAGGGTCATTTCAATCCCAAAAACAACTTTCCCGGGTTCGGATGATATCATCTCTAGTTCTTGTTTTATACGAATTGTTCTAACTTCCTCATCTGCTTTGTTGCCCATTATTACCTCAGCTCCAAGATCAGAGGCATCAAGTCCCGGAATATTTAGCTTTATTTCAGTGGTAAATTTCTTCCCAAACTCAAGTGGTGTGCGGCTGGTGTTAGGGATGAGCAGACTTTCCAGAGAAATTTGATTCCATGCTGCGCTTACTTTTTCTTTCCATTCTGCAAGTTCTCTTGCTGGCGAAAAGTTGTCTCCAAAGATTTCGTTTCTTCTGGCGAAAAGTCCAGAATAGTATTTGTTATAATAATCTTCGAGCATGCGTTGCATGGTAAAATGGGGAGCAATCTGAGCAATGGTGTTTTTTATAATTGAAACCCATTTTGGTGAAAAACCCAGATCATTCCTGTCGTAGTAGATGTTGGCAATTTCGTTTTCAAAAGTCTGGTAAATGATTTCGGCATCCAGCTCGTCCTGATATTGTTGGTTTGCAAAAGTTTTAGCTTCTTCAATAGCCCAACCAGCGTCAGGTTTGTACCCTTCAGCCCACCAGCCATCCAACACAGAGAAATTCATTACCCCATTCATTACAGCTTTTTCACCACTTGTGCCTGAGGCTTCTAGCGGTCGGGTAGGGGTGTTTAGCCAAATATCAACAGAGGAGGTAAGCAGCTTGCCCAAAGTCATGTCATAGTTTTCAAGGAAAAGAATTTTCCCCATGAATTCTTTTTTCTTCGAAATTTCAATTATTCTTTTGATAAGATCCTGACCTGCTTTATCGTTAGGGTGAGCTTTTCCTGCGAAAATAAAAACAATTGGTTTTTCGGGATTGTTCACCAGGTTGTTTAGTCGTTCCAGGTTCATAAACAAAAGGTGAGCTCTTTTGTAGGTGGCAAAACGTCGCGCAAAGCCAATAACCAGGGTGTTCTCATCCATATCGCGAAGTGAATGCAGAATTACCTGTGGAGTTTCTTGTCTTCTGGTCAGGTCTTTCTTGAGTTTTTCGCGGAGTACTTCAATTAGTTTTCGCTTTAGCTGAAGCTTCTTGTCCCAGATAACTGAATCGTCGACATCATAGATTTTATTCCAAAAAGAAGCGTCAGGCTGGTTTTCTTCAAAGGCTTTCCCGAAATATTGACGGTAGAGTTTTTGCCATTCCGAATCCGTCCAGGTATAATAATGCACTCCATTTGTTACATGACCAATATGCAATTCTTCGGCGAAATAGCCTGGATACATCGGCTGAAACATTTCTCTGGAAACGCGTCCGTGAATGCGGCTAACCCCGTTTACTTCCTGCGACAGACGTGTAGCAAGTACGCTCATGCTGAATTTTTCGTTTTGATTGTCAGGGAAAACCCTACCCAGTCCCATGAAGTCATGCCAACTAATACGCAGTCTTTCAGGGTAATGTGATATATAAGTTCTGATTAAGTGTTCCTCAAAAGTATCATGTCCGGCAGGAACAGGTGTATGCGTGGTAAATAAGGTAGAGGAACGAACAAGTTCGACGGCTGTATTAAAATTGACCTTAGGGTTTTCCATCAGGCTACGGATGCGTTCAAGTCCGATAAAGGCCGAATGGCCCTCGTTGCTATGATAAATTTTGGGGTTTAGTCCCAAACTTTCAATCATTCTTACTCCTCCAATACCCAGCACCAGTTCTTGTTTTATGCGGTTTTCGTTGTCGCCGCCATACAACTGATAGGTGATCGAGCGGTCCTCTGAGGAGTTTTCTTCGGTGTCTGTATCGAGTAAAAACAGAGAAATCCTTCCAACTTTAACCTGCCATACTTTGGCGTTAACGGTTCGTCCCGGAAAGGCAAGTTGCACCATAACCCATTCACCGTTGCTATGGCGTACCGGGTCGAGGGGGAGTTGTGTAAATTTTTGCGCGTTGTATTCAGCCTGCTGATCGCCAAAAACCGACATGGTTTGTTTGAAGTAGCCGTATCGGTATAGTAAACCAACGGCGATCATGTTTTTATTCGAGTCGCTGGCCTGTTTCAGATAATCACCAGCCAGAATACCCAAGCCTCCTGAATAAATTTTCAAGCTGGTGTGTAGTCCATATTCCATACTAAAATAGGCCACCATGTCTTCGGGTTTGTTCTTTTCTTCATTCATATAGGTGCGAAACCGTTCATGCACCTTGCTCAAAATCAGTAGAAATGCTTCGTCTTCAGCGAGCCTGTCAATTTCTTCGCGCGAAAGAGATTCTATCAGGTGAACAGGATTGTACTCGAATTTAACCCATTTTTGTTCATCGATACTTGCAAAAAGCTGAGCAGCGTCATCGTTCCACGACCACCAGAGGTTGTAGGCCAGCTCCTTAAGTGGCTTGAGTTGGTCAGGTAATTTATTTTGAACCAGAATCTTCTTCCACACGGGTTTGTCGGAGTTGGCCTGCACTTCAACCAACAAAGTATCAACCGCAGGTGGCGTTGGGAGGTGTTTTTTTCGGGCTTCCGATACATCTAGTGCCTTATTCCATGCTAAAAAGTAATTGTTTACCATGAGTTTCCAGCTGGCTTTCTCGAAAATACGTTGAATCTCAGCCGCTTTTTCCACTTTGTTTGTCGAATGGCTGAAACTCTCGATCGCCTGAGCAATTTGCTCAATGGCTTCGGCAGCGCTGCCCTCCTGGCGTGTAATAACCGTAACAGCGCTGTGGGCAAGTTTAAAATTCCTCAGCGTCCAATCGCCAAATCCGGCGAAAGTTGTTGAAAGGGTAGGGATGCCAAAAGCGATGCTTTCAAGCGGAGTGTAACCCCATGGTTCGTAATAAGATGGGAAAAGCGTCAAGTCGAAAGCGGTAAGAAATTCATAATAATCTAAATCGATAACTCCATCACTTTTGTTGAGGTAGACAGGAGTGAAAATCAAATCTATGTTGCTTGAATGGTCATTCGTGAGGTTTTGACGCTTTATTTCATTTAATATAGGATCGTGTTCTGGATAGGCGAGTTTATGGGTCAGGTACTTGAAGTCGCCATGGGCACGACTATCCTGATTGGGCTTGGCAGGTCCGTTGTGGTTTCCCGGAACAGCAATAAAAGCTACGATTTTTTTTGTAATCTTACCTGAGTTATTCAACGAGCCAAGTGCTTTGATAAACAGGTCGATACCTTTGTTCGTGTATTCGTACCTGCCGCTGGTTAGTAATAATATGGTTTCGTTGTCATAGATTTTTCCTGTACGGCTTGTTGCGATTTCCAGTGCTTTTATTCTGGCAGTACTGTGATTCTGCAAAAGTAGTTCCGGCTTCGGAACAAAGCTATCATCGAAGCCGTTGGTTGTGATAACCTCTGGATTGCGTTTGAAGAATTGCAGACATTCACGTGCTGTAATATCACTAACAGTGGTAAGAATGTCGGCTTCTCTGGCAGATATTAATTCGAGAGAATGCTTGGCTGTAACATTAAAATCCAGCGCTGATTTTTCGGGTGAGAATAACTCCAAATCCCTGTAAAGCGCCAACCCGTTACTGGCTATCGAACGCCCAAGAACTGTAGCATGTGTGGTGAATACAGTGCTAATTCTCGGGTTTTTGTTTTTCAGGTAAAGAACACCACCTCCTGTCATCCATTCATGAAAATGAGCCACCACACTATTTTTATTTTGCAGTTGGTGGCTTGCGAAACTGTTTATGACTTGTCCGGCGGCATAACCAAACATCAAAGCCTCAATATAATCCCATTCACCTCTGATTGAGTCGAGCTGGTATTGCTCCCAAAACTTAGCGAGAATACTGTCTTTCTCCGGAAATAAAGGGGTAAAATCGATCAGTATGGCAATGGGGTTTCCGGGCACATTCCACCGACCTGTTTTTACTTTTAAACCTTCTTTCCATGCCACCGCTTTCCAGTCGGCGAACAGTTCTGGAATTTCAAGAAAATCAGGGTTTGCCGTAGTTTGTTTCCAGACGTCCGGGCCAATGACTATGTAATTGTCGCCCAATTCTTTGGTTGTTCTATAGGCTTTGCTCGAGATAACAGTATATATGCCTCCGATTTTGTTACAAATTTCCCAGCTGGTTTCAAATACGAAGTCAGGTTTGGTTATGGTTTTATTGTTCGATATCATGCTATAATTATTAATTTACGCGTTTTTTTTGCGTTGCAAACATAACAATTCAAATGCTTGGATTTCGCCATTTACCTTTTTTGAAAAAGCAGGTTGATGTTGTGCAAATCCAAAGCCTTGAAAAAGAATTATTTAGTTTGAAACAAGGCGATTATTTTAAAATCGATTTGAGTTTATTTTCGATGATTTGCTGATACTTTTTCACTTCTGTTTTATTGAATTTTTGCAAATCAGACTGTAGATCGGTGAATTGCTTTTTCGCTTTCGCGCTCAAATTGGGGATTACTTTTTCTACCAATTCTTTTTCAGCATCTTTCAGTGCAACGGCAAGTGTTTCAGCATCAATCTCTTTTAAGAACTTTTTAAGGGCGGCATTCGACATTTGACCCATGTCGTTGAGGCTGATTCCCTTACTTTTATCTGAAATCGCCTTAACTTTTTTGGATGCTTCATCAATTTTGCCCTGAATCACCTTGGAGGCTTTTTGTTTGAACTGTGCGGCAGCCTGCTTAAGTTCCTGTACATCATTTTGGTTATCCGAATAGCATTTCGCAACCTCAAGTGCAAAGTCACTAAGCACATTCATATAATTAATAAAGGCCTCATAAGGAGTTCCGTAGGGATTAAAATACTTGTGAACGTCGCCATCGGAGAACCATTTCGTACACATATAATAGAAGTGGTCAGAAGTTTGAAGGTATTCCCATGTTTTGAGCAAGTCAGGATTCGGGCAGTTGTTTATTGTCTTCTCCAGTTCGTAAAGTTTACCAAACGCTTCGTCCTGCAGGTCGTTACCCAGCCAGGCAGTGATATCGCGTTCTTCGTCAGCCCATGAGATGGGATAAGGTACCTGAATAGGGCCAACAGGTTGAAGTAATTTCCCTAACTCGCGTGGAGTATGAAAAGCGAATTTCCCTGATTTAAGAATTTCACCGGGTAAGGCTTTCATGAAATCAAATATCCCGGTTTGCTCCCATTGGTGCTCACCAAAGGTTTCGTAATCCATAAAAAGGTTAACTACTTCTTCCTTTTCGTTGATTTGATTTAGCCAGGTAGTGAACTTGTCAGCGGTAAGAGGAAATCCTGACCAACTGCGGTTTGAGAACCTGAAAGCGATGTCATCGCTGAGTCGGTAGTTTTTGAGTAAGAGCTTTAGTTCAGGGCGTGGAGCGCTGTTGTATAAAAAGTTGGGGCTCTTCCATCCTAACACATGTTTAGCTCCTTCGGTAAGCATGAGTTTGTAGCCCATATCGGCCACCAGTTCACCAATTTTATCACTGTAGATCAACTCTGTATTTCTGAAAGTAGTTGGTTTCGTGCCGAAGAGTTGCTCAACTTTCTGGCTGTGTTTTTCAGCCTGCCGGCGGAATTCATCCGGATTGCGCAACGATGCGAGGGAATGGGCATAGGTCTCGGCCAAAAATTCCACCTGGCCCGTATCGGCAAGTTTTTTGAAGCTTTTAATTACTTCAGGACTGTAAGCTTCAAACTGTTCCAGCGCCATACCTGAGATAGAAAAACTAACCTTAAAAGTTGATCCGTATTCTTTAATCAGTTTCAGGAGCAAAGCATTCATGGGCAGATAGCTCTTCTCGGCCACCCGTTTCATTATAAACTCGTTCTCGTGGTCATCAAAATAGTTGTGTTTTGAACCAATATCGAAAAACCGATAAGTCCGTAAACGATAGGGCTGATGAACCTGAAAGTAAAAGCAAATTGATCTCATGATGAATATTTTAGTCTTATTTTTTTTATTAATTTGTTAAGGGAATCGATTGGTATACCTTGTTAACTTCATACGCCGCATTTTCCCATTTAAGGTTCTCCACCTCTACTTTTCCGTATTTTTTAAACATTTCAGATAGAGCGTTATAGTGACACAAACCATAAATTGCATCGGCCATGCCTTCAACATCCCAATAATCGATTTTAAGCGCATGACGCAGGATTTCGGCCACACCCGATTGTTTAGAAATTACCACCGGAACATTAGAGCGCATAGCTTCCAAAGGAACGATGCCAAAAGGTTCAGAAACGGATGGCATAACAAAAACATCGCTTAAGGCAAACATTCTATCTATTTCGCCACCCTTGAGGAAACCTGTAAAATGAAACCTGTCGGCAATTCTGAGCTGAGCAACGCGTTCGATCATTCGGTTGAGCATATCGCCGGAGCCTGCCATAACAAACCTGACGTTCCTGTCTTTTTGAAGAATTCGGTGGGCAGCTTCGATGAAGTACTCAGGACCTTTTTGAAAAGTAATCCGGCCTAAAAAGGTTACAATTTTTTCGTTCAGATTTCTTTTTACTTCAGTGAGTTCTGCGAACAGGGTAGGGTCGACAGCATTGTGCACTGTGACGACTTTTCCGGGGTCGATACCATATTTTTCAATAACGATTTTCCGTGTGAGGTTGCTTACCGTAATTACGCGATCGGCGGCCATCATTCCTTCCTTTTCGATAGCGTAAACCTGAGTATTGATATTTTTACCGGAACGATCGAATTCAGTGGCGTGCATATGCACCACCAATGGTTTTCCTGACGACTCTTTGGCGGCCACACCCGCCGGGTAAGCCAACCAGTCGTGGGCGTGAATAATATCGAACTCCTCTTTAAGAGCAAGTGCCGAACCAATCAGTGCGTAGCGTGCCACCTCTTCCATAAGGTTAGCGCCATATTTACCCGAGAACTTATATTCTTTAGAAAAGACATGGCTGGTGTATTTCTCTCCAGACTTTTTTCTTTTCGACATTTCTCTGGCGAAATCTTCCGGGCCAACATACGGAATAATGTTCGAGCCTATTTCAAGGTATTTTATCCGTTTCCAATACTCTTTGTAGTTTTCATCGGTATGGTCGAAAGGAATATCGCTGGCATTTACCAGTCGTACAGCCTCCTGATTTTCATCACCATAAGCTTTAGGGACTACAAAAATGATCTCAACGTTATGCTTAGCCAACCCTTTTGTCAGTCCAAAACATGCCGTTCCCAATCCTCCTGTAATATGTGGTGGGAACTCCCATCCAAACATCAATACTCTCATTATTATCGCAGTTTTATCATTTGGTTCATTTTAATGAAAACGTTAGTTTATAAGCTTTTCTGTTGGTCAAGCAAAAACTTCACGCGTAATAGTTCCGAAACACTCCACGCTTGTGAAATAGCGCCGGCTGCTTTGTGCGGTGGATTGCCGTCGTATACTTCTGAAATTGTGCCGATTCCTGCTTCGGTCATCACATTGTTGAAACCGTTGTATAATTCTTCAATATGTTCAACACCTGTTTTGGTGAAGACTTTCAGGTAAGCCTCGGCATATGCCCCCAGTAACCATGTCCATGCCGTTCCCTGGTGATAAGCCAAGTCGCGGTCACTTTGATTTCCGGCGTACTCTCCTTTGTAATCTTCATTCTTCGGACTTAGGGAGCGAAGCCCTCTGATTGTTAGCAAGTCGCTCTTAACCCGGTTAACAATAGATTTCGACATGGATTTTGTAACCATGGTGTGAGGCATCGAAACGGCAAAAATCATATTTGGCCGTATATCCCAGTTTTTAGTTTCGTAGGTTGCATAATCGGCCAAATATCCCAAATCTTCTGACCAAAAAGTTTCTACGAACGACTTCTTTATCCTTTCGGGATAGTCTTTCCACTCATTGATAAAATCTTGATCATCTGCCGATTCGGCCAATTCCAGGCTAAACATCAACGCGTTATACCAGAGTGCATTCACTTCAACAGCAAAGCCTGTTCTTGCTGTAACTGGTTTTCCGGCCACAATGGCATCCATCCAGGTAAGTGCAATGCCGGGTTCGCCGGCCCAAACCAAACCGTTGTCGTGGATTTTTATACCGAAGTGTGTTCCATATTTAAAGTGGGCTAAGATGTCCTTCATTACTTTGCTGTAATCCTTCCAGATAACCGATTTCTTCTGCTGGCGCATACTTAGCTGCTGAAGCGCCCAAAAAAACCAAAACGAGCTGTCGACCGAGTGATACGAAATATCTTTACCTTGACCCATGTTGGGGAAGAGTCCATCCCATAACTCGCCAATCAAAGTGTTTACCACATCTTTGAACAACTTGTAATCCTTTTTAGGAAGGGTCAGACCAGGGAGGGCAATAAACGTATCCCGACCCCACCGCCCGAACCAGGGATAACCGGCTACGACCTCGTTTTTTTTGTTGTTCTTGATAATAAACTCATCACCTGCATTCGAGAGGCAGTTCTCGAAACTGTCGCGTGGCGTACGTTTTTTCACTTCTTCATTCCATTGTTTGCGTAACGAATCCGGGTTTTTTTCTTCCAGGGCTACCGATATAACCACAGATTCTCCTTTTTTGAGTTGGATATCGAAATACCCGGGAACATATAAGTCTTCAGTGCTTTCGTACCCTCTTTCCTTCTCCCGGATGTATTCAATATTGTAGTACCAATCGGGAACATGTGTATAAGAAGCTGGTTTTGAGAATTGCATATGCAGTTTGGAATACCCCTTGTACATTTGCCAACTCACACCATTTTTTATTTCCTTGTATTTGGTATCCACCCAGGTGTTGGCTTTTGCCAAACGGTGAACGCTGCGGTAGGCTAAAAAGGGTTTTAGCCTGAAGGTTACCGGATTGGCCGTTTCATTAAGGGTGTATTTGATAAGAATGCGGTCATCATTAAGTGCGAAGATATACTCTTTGGTGAACATGATGTTGCCCATACGGTAAACCAACGTAGGATTGGGGTCGGAGTTGAATTCCCTGAGATATTTGTGACCTTTTGGCTCGTAAACTCCACCCGGATACATCCTCATGCCTGTATGAAACTCGAAATTGTTATCAATGATGGTCTCATCGATGGTGGACAGCAACACATGGTTGTCATCATCAATTAACGGTTGAGGCGTTACGAGTAATCCGTGATATTTGCGCGTGTTTGTTGTAATAATGGTAGTGCTGGCATAACTTCCTGCACGGTTTGTACGCAATAACTCACGATCGAGCGAGAATTTTAAGTTGATCAATTGCGTTTTGTCAAAATGTATATAGCTCATCTCTATTAGGTTACAAATTTTATCAATACTACTTACTTGATTCTGCAAAATTATAGCAATTTAGATATAAATCTTCAATTTTTGAATGCTTAACAATAATTAAATATTTTCAAATTTTTAAAGAACCGGCATGTGGGTTGTCTAAATAAGCCTAAAGTGTTGTTAAATAAATGTTTAATGTAAATTTCATGCTCATTTTGTTTAAATTTAATAGATGTTAAAACGTTTGCGCTTATTTTGAACGCTTTTTAATTGGTGTTTGAATCGCTTAGAATTTAACAGCTTATTATTTTGATGAGCAAGCGATGTCCCCGATTTTCTCCTCAAAATATCGACTTTGATTTTTTATCTTCTTGGGATAATGTTTTGTGCGATTAGGATTATAGTTTATTTTTGCGCTATTCACGTGATAGATATTTTTAATTATGATTAAATACAGATTACTTCTTGCTTTTACGGGCTGGTTTTTGTTCTTAGTGGCAGAGGCGACACCTCAGGAAAAACGACCAATTTCACATTCGGATTATGATCAGTGGAAGCAAATTGAAAATTATAGTATTAGCCATGACGGTATACGAGTAGCCTATGAAATTAATCCGCAAGAAGGCGATGGGTGGTTGTTTTTTAAAACATTGAACGAATTGTCGTTAGATTCACTCCCACGTGGAAGTAAAGCGGAGTTTTCATCGACTTCCAATTTTGCCGTTTATACCATTAAGACTCCTTTTGACACCTTGAGAAAAGCAAAGCTGGATAAAGTAAAAAAGGATAAACTTCCCAAAGATTCATTGGGAATAACTGTATTTGATAAAGTTGATATTTTCAAGTTTGCCAATCTGAAATCCTTCCAACTTCCTTCTGACGCCTCTGATTGGGTTGCGGTTCTGACCGAAACGGTGATCACGAAACCAATTCAGGATAGTGCTTCCACAGATAGCGTGGCGACACAAAAAAAACCCAGATCAAAAAGCAAAAAAGCAGACAAATTGGGGAGCTTGACGATTTTGAATCCGGTGCGTGGTGATTCGGTTGTTTTTCAAAGGGTGAAACACTATCAGATTAGCGATAACGGTAAGGTATGTGTTTTTGTTCAACAATTTGATGATGCCGTTGATTCAGTGCAGGTTTCAGCCTTTTTTACCGATGACAACAAGGCAAAGGTTTTGTATTCAGCCAAAGGTAGTATAGCTCACCTGGCGACTGATAAAACTGGTCATCAAATGGCTTTTACCCATTCAGTCGATACAACAAAAACCAAATCCTTTAGTCTGTTTTATGTTAATTTAAAGAAGGAGAAGTTGATAGAGGCAACGGGAGAGTCTTTTTCAAGGCTGGATTCGGGGTGGGCTGTCAGCGAATACAGGAATCCCTGGTTTAACAAGGCAGGAAGTGAGTTGTATTTTGGCACTTCTCCTAAACCGATTGCACCACCAAAAGACACCCTGACCGAGGACGAAAAAGTGAGTCTTGATATCTGGAATTGGAAAGATGACAGGCTACAGTCGCAGCAGCTCAAGGCTTTAGACGGAGACAAGAAAAGATCTTACATCGCGGTATATCATCCGAAAAGTGATCAGGTCATTCAATTGGCTACGACCTCAATCCCGGTGATAAATATTGATAATCAGGCCACCGCTACATTGTCTTTGGCCTTTGACCATCAACCCTATCGGTGGTTTTCGTCTTGGGACAACGGCAATTACCGCGATGTGTATCTCATCGATCGTCAAACGGGTGCACGGAGAAAAATAATTTCGAAAGCATCTTCAGTGGTTTCATTAGATCCCGCACAGGGTTCTGTGGTATGGTTTAATCAGCAAGATAGCTCCTGGAATGCTTATCTTATCGATGAAAACCAGCAGGTTAATCTTACAGGGAAACTAGAGGTGGCTTTTTTTGATGAAAACAATGATGTACCCAATGAAGCTAGTCCTTATGGTATGGCTGGATGGGTTGAAGATGGCAGATGTGTGCTTTATGATGCTTACGACTTGTGGTTGCTTGATCCTAAAGGAAAAAAGGCCGCATACTGCTTAACAAGAGGTGAAGGCAGAGACACCAAAACACGCTATCGCTATATCACGTTGGATAAGGAACAGCAAACCTTGCCCGGTCAGCTTTTACTGTCCGTGTTCAACACACGAACCAAGGATGCCGGCTTTGCAAGTGTTGGTTTGTTTGAAAATGGGGCACCAAAGACAATGGTGTTAGAATCTTGTCGTTTTTCAACTCCAATGAAATCTAAACACAGGAATCAACTGATCTGGCGAAAGGAACGATTCGATGTATACCCTGATCTCTATACAAGTACGCTCGATTTTACCCGAATAGAACAGCTTACTTTTGTCAATGCTGAGCAGAGAGCTTTTGCCTGGGGGAGTGTAGATTTGGTAAACTGGATGACCTTCAACGGAGATTCTGCACAGGGTCTGCTTTATTATCCTGCGGATTTTGACTCGACAAAAACCTATCCCATGCTTGTTTATTTTTACGAAAAGTATACCGATGAGTTAAACAGGTATTACATGCCGAAGCCAATCCGATCTGTCATCAATTTTAGCTATTACACGAGCAATGGGTATTTCATATTTATTCCTGATATTGCTTATAACGAAGGGTTTCCGGGACAAAGTGCGTACGATTATGTGGTAAGTGGAACGCAGGCTTTGCTAAATGAACACTCCTTTATTAATAGAAGTAAACTTGGAATTCAGGGACAGAGTTGGGGAGGTTATCAAACCGCCTGGCTTATCACCCGGACAAATATGTTTACTGCGGCGATGGCCGGAGCTCCTGTGAGCAATATGACAAGTGCTTACGGGGGTATCAGATGGGAATCTGGTGTGAGTCGTGCTTTTCAGTACGAGCAGGGACAAAGCAGGATAGGCGGAAGTCTTTGGCAAAAAAGAGATCTCTACATTGAAAATTCTCCCTTGTTTTTTGCTGATCGGGTTGAAACGCCATTGTTGATTATGCACAACGATGCCGACGGAGCTGTGCCTTGGTATCAGGGAATTGAATTTTTTAGTGCACTACGTCGTCTTCAAAAACCAGTTTGGATGCTGGTTTATAATAATGCCCCTCATAACCTGAAACGACGTGCCGACTGTAAGGATTTAACGGTTAGGATGCAACAGTATTTTGATTTCTATTTAAAGGATGCACCTGAACCGGAATGGATGAAAACAGGGGTTCCGGCATTAGAAAAAGGCAAAAACACTGGATTAGAGTTAGTTGAATGAAAAATGAAGTCATGAATAACAGAAAATTTGACAAGAGTTATATTGAGATGGCCTTTGTGTGGGCACGAAACTCCTACTGTACCCGCATGCAGGTGGGCGCCTTAATCGTAAAGGACAACATGATCATCTCTGATGGATATAATGGGACGCCGTCGGGTTTCGAGAATGTTTGTGAAGATGAGCATAACATAACGAAGCCCTATGTGCTTCATGCCGAAGCTAATGCCATTACCAAAGTGGCCAAATCGCATAACAGCAGTGATGGGGCAACCTTGTATATTACTGATTCCCCATGTATTGAATGTGCAAAGCTGATTATTCAATCAGGAATCAAAAGGGTGGTATACAGTCGGAAATATCGAATAACCGATGGGTTGGACTTACTAAACAGGGCAGGTATTGAGCTTGAGCAACTCGAAGTTTAAAACAGGGTTGTGCCTTTTAGAAGTTGATCTGAGCTAAAAATTGAAGCCTGTTGGCATCACCGGTACTGTTGTTTTGGGTAAACAGATCTCCCCAGATGTATTCTGCGCCGAAGATGAGATGATCACTTGGTTGATAGAACAAATTACCAAGGGCATAGCTACTGTCCTTAAAGGCCTGATCAGGAAGTAGAATGGTTTTCTCTAGTCCAACAAAGCTATAAATCAGGTTTGAGCTCCACTTGTCATTCCAAAAATGGGTGTAGGAGATAAATCCCCCATAACTGTTGAGTAGTTCCAATTGTTCGGCATTTTTTTCCAGAATTCCGTTATAGCCATTTCCTGATAGGTCGCTGATGAAATTGGCCACACCGCTACCGGCCACGGCAAAGAGATTTATGTGGTCTCTTTTGTTTGTGTTAATTATCAGTGATAATGCACCTCCGGCACTTATTTTGGCTTTGGTGTCATCACCATTATCAAAATATTGATTGACAGCTGTCATGGCTGATAAAGTTACAACTCCCCAATCTCCTGATTTGTTGATATTCCCCACAAGCGTTGGGGTTGTGCTAAGTGGTCTGTCTACGGAATCGTTTAGGGTGAGGTCAGTACCGCGCATTTCCAGGGCAACACCGTAACTCCATTTGCTGTTTATGGAATTGGTATAGCTAATCATCGGGTTTCTTAAGGTTGGTGCGCTATTTGGGCCTTCAAAGTCGATGGTGTTGGGCGTAACCTCCGGATTTCCGAATGTGGTGTTGGTTTGCCCTAAGAGTAAATTTCGGTACTGAATATACGCCTCCCTTAGTCTGAAAAGAGCGTAATCGCCGGTATTGCCGCTATAAAAATCACCCGATATCTTGCCGGTAATAAGTCCGACGGATGAATTATAACCCACATCAAAATTGAGTCGCGACTGGCGCGCAGTCATGTGGAAGCGCGTGATGTTTTCGTACGGTCCAGGATTAACAGGGATTTCAGATGTGGTAAAGTCATCGTAATGGGATAACCCATTAAAATCGACAATGGCGTTGAGGTTAATAAACCCGCCAAAACTAAAGTCTACCTTTGGTGAGGTTTTTTTTTCCTGAGCCATTAAGGTGACTGCCGTGATGAGAAGCGCTGACAATAGCAAATGTTTTTTCATATTAAATAGGTTTATCGTTATTCAAAACTAAGGAAAATATTGATTGAAATCAAAAAAAAATTTGTGTGCATTTAAAGAAATTGCCTTCAGGGTGATCTGTAAATAATTGAAATGTTGTTTATTATGTAAGCGTAAGGCAAAAGCAAATGATTGAAGTTCAATTAGCCTATGTTTTTTCTTGAATTTTCACAATGCGAATGCGCTTAATTGTTTTTAAATTAATATCTTTACGCCTCCAATTGAAACCACATAAGGAAAAGGGATGAAAGGATTAATTCGGACAATAATAGTAATTGCAACGGTAACGTTATCAGTTAGTTTCGTGTCGTGTTCAAAAAAGTCTTCAGGATTTAAATATCCGGCTCATCGACCGGCAGGCGCTACGTCATATGATCCGGGCGCAACAAAGCACCAGCCTGTTCGCAAGAAATATGTTATAAACCAACGACGCGACAATATCCTTGGACATAAACGTCCGCTTTAGACTCAGATACTCTTGGTTAAAAAAATCAGTGATCTTATTACCCTGATTTCCTAGCCTCCGCTTATCAGGTGGAGAATCATCACATCGTCACCTTCTTTTATTTGTGCTTCAGCGTATTGAGGACGTTTTACAAGTTTGCCATTTATTTTTACCACCATCATTTTATAGGTGTAGTTTTTCATTTTCAAAAGCTGGTCAATGGTCAGTAAGTCGGTGTCGAAGGTTTCTTCTCTGTTATTTAATGTAATGGATATAGACATAGGTATTGGTTTTACAGCGACGCTAGCAGAATTTCTAAAACAGTGTTGGCTTGCATGTTTGCAACGATTCCTACGCGTGGTGCAAGAGGAGGAAGCTCTTCAGATATTTCTTTTTCTTCATCACCACAAATGTATAGGTTTTTATAACTGCGGCATTTAATTGAGTTGCTGTCGCCCCATCCCGCCATGCCAACCCCAAGAACCAGTGGCATATGTGGGAGTTCATCTGCCATTATTTCAGTAATGAGCAGTTTCATTTCTGACGTGTCGAAAGCTTCAACAACCACATCACAGTCTTTAAAGGTGTCAACAATTGAGGTTTCATCCAGTCTGAGGTGGTGGGCTTCAATTTGAGTATTCGGGTTAATATGTTTAATGTTGGCTTTNNTTCGATTCTTCAACCACATCAAAATCTGCAATAATCAGTTTGCCGACGCCTGTTCTGGCCAATGCTACGGCGCAGTTTGAGCCGAGTCCGCCACAACCGGCGATGCCAATTGTTTTTGTTTGCAAAACTTTTTTGATTTCTTCGAAATGCATCTGTATTGATTTAAAACAAAAGTAATTCATTTTGAAAAAACCTGAAAGGAAAACCAAGAAATGAATTAAGACTGATTATAAATTTCGATATGCTTTTTTTTGCATAACTGATTATTAGGCTTTTTGACATGAAAATATTTTTTTATATTGTAATTTTGCTGACCTATGTAATTGATAGAATCAAAGAATGAAGTTATGAATATAGAAGAAATTAAAAGTCAACACAGATTAATTGCCGAGTTCAAGTATGACATCACACCGATTGATAAGGGATATTCCGATAAATCGCTGTATGTAAACGTATCGGATGGCAGCGTAAAGATTAAGGATATTCCTGCCGTGATGAAAGAAAAGTTCATTGGGGGTAAGGGGTACGGGTTACGTTATTTGTGGGACGCAACAAAACCAGATACTAAATGGAACGACCCGGAAAATGAGATCGTTATTTCGGGTGGTCCAATTTGTGGAATTACACAATATTCTGGTACAGGAAAGTCGCTCGTGGTAAGCATTTCACCCCAAACCAACTCAGTGATGGATAGCAATGTAGGCGGTTATTTCGGGCCATTTTTAAAGATATCTGGTTTTGATGCCATCGAGATTCAGGGAAAATCAGAGAAGGAGGTCATTGTTTTTATTGATGGGGTTAATGGTAAAGTTGAGATACTGGAAGCTCCTGCCGAGGCCATTGATAGCCATGTATTGGCTGAGCAGTTAACAGAGATGTATGCCGATGATGAGCGTGATCGTAAAAATGTGGCGGTAGTTTCAGCCGGCAAAGCTGCAGATAATTCTCTGATAGGTATGCTAAATTTTAGTTTTTTTGATTCTAAACGTAAGTTGGTAAGGCTGAAACAGGCCGGTAGAGGTGGTATCGGAACGGTATTCAGAGATAAAAAAATAAAAGCATTGGTTTGTAAAGTGCCGGGTGTTAAGGGTAATTTTAACAATGTAGTCGACCTCAAAGCCATTATGGAGCGTGGCAAGACCTTTAACAAAGAGATGCGTGAACTTGATGATGAACAATGTGAAATGAGGACCAAAGGTACAGCTCACCTCATGGAAATCATGAATGATTACGACTTGCTTCCTACACATAACTATAAATTCGGTAGTCATCCTGACATCAAAAAGATTGATTCGGAGGAATGGAAAAGAAGGTTTACTCAAGGTGTACCCGATGGTTGCTGGATAGGTTGTAATATGTCGTGTGCAAAAGGGGTTGATAATTATGAGTTACGCACAGGTCCTTATGCCGGCCAAAAAGTAATCGTTGATGGTCCTGAATATGAAAATGCCGGCGGTTTAGGATCAAACTGTGGCATCTTTAATCCTGACTATATTATTGAAGCCAATTTCTATTGCGATACCTATGGTATTTGTACCATTTCGTGGGGTACACTGATGGCTTTTGTTATGGAATGCTACGAGAACGGAATACTAAATGAAGAAAGAACCGGTGGTTTGAAATTGAATTTTGGAAATGCCGATTCTGCCATGGAGGTCATGCATCAGCTGGCCAGAGGTGAAGGTTTTGGCTTAATCGCCGGGATGGGTGTGCGCAAGATGAAGGAACTATTTATTAAAAATGGTTGGGGCGATCCAGCATTTATTCAGGATATTGCTATGGAAAATAAAGGGTTGGAGTATTCAGAGTATATTTCCAAAGAGTCGCTGGCACAGCAGGGTGGTTTTGCCATGACCAACAAAGGCCCACAGCACGATGAGGCCTGGCTGATATTTATGGATATGGTCAACAATCAGATTCCTTCTTTTGAAGATAAAGCTGAAGCATTGCACTATTTCCCCATGTTTCGTACCTGGTTCGGTTTAATGGGGCTTTGTAAGCTGCCATGGAATGATGTGGAACCTGTAAATAATGCTGAAACTGATGAACCAGCAAAGGTGCCTGAACACGTTGATAATTACGTTACTATTTACAACGCCGTAACCGGACAGAATATCGACAAACATGAGATAATCCGTCAGTCGGAGCGTGTGTATAATTTTCAAAGGATTTTTAACCTGCGTAGGGGGTATGGAGTAAGAAAATATGATGCTCAACCCTATCGCGCCGCCGGACCTGTGACCATCGAAGAGTATGAATCAAGAGCAGAGCGCTATGACAACCAGCTCAGGGAGCTTTTAGGCTTGGATACAACCACTATGTCAACAGTCGAAAAGCGGGATGCGTTACGCAAATTCCGTGAAGCTCAGTATGAAAAATTATTGGACGCAGTGTATTTTCGTCGTGGTTGGACCAAAAATGGTGTGCCAACAATATCCCATTTGAAGCAACTTGGTATGGATTTACCTGAGCTTATTGAATTGGTTACACCTTATCAGGAAAACTAAATAGAAAAACATGTTTACAGTAAATGAATATTTCGATGGTAAAGTAAAGTCTTTGGGCTTTAGTAACAAAGATGGAGCGGTAACTATTGGTATTATGGCCAAGGGGGAATATGAGTTTGGTACGTCATCGGTAGAGTATATGACGGTTACCTCAGGAGTTATGAATGTTCTTCTTCCGGGCGAAACTGAGTGGAAAAGTGTCTCTGAATTTGAAACTTTTGTTGTTCCAAAGGACTCAAAATTCAAAGTTCAGGTGGATGATCAAACTTCTTACAGATGCGAATACCGCTAATTATTGATTAATGCTATTGTATCAAACATATCCGGCCATGAAGGTCGGATATGTTTTTCCTTTTTTCTATTTTTGCAGGGGATATGAATAGCAATTCCTATCGAAATTAATTTCAACGACACATGAAACCACCGAGAAGTTCAAAAAACGATGTTTTTCTACGATATAAATTGTGGCTGGCTGCGGTGTCAGGCGAAGGGATTGTAGAGGAAAGCACCTATTTATTGCTTAAAGCGGTCAGGGAAAAGGGATCGCTAAAAGCAGCTGCCGAGCATTTAAATGTCAGTTATCGCAAAGCATGGGGCGACATCAAGAATTCTGAGGAGTTACTTGGTTATGAATTAACAGAAAAACATCGCGGAGGACAAGGTGGAGGAAAATCGGAACTCACGAGCAAGGCCTTTAACTTACTTGAAGCCTATGATGCGCTTCACCGTAAAATGGATGCTGCCATTGAAGAGGCTTATCAGGATTTTAAAGAAAAGATAAAGTGAGTAAAGGTTTTTAAAATCCTCTCATTTAGACTTTTAATTTAGAATAAATTAAAAACGCCATCCGGAGTTATACCCAAATACCTGTACCATGTTTCGCCCATGAATATGCTCATGCCCCAGGCCACAAACAACATGGTCAAGCCAAATTTAAACGTGTCGGTGATGCTGTATTGGTCGGTTTCATAGAGCAAGGCCGCAGGTTTACTGTTGAACGGAAGCACATAAACATGTTCGATCAAAAAAGCCACAGGTAGCGCCAGACTCACCGGGTTGAACCCAAAACGAGAGGCAATTCCCAAGGCAATGGGTACGAAGATCATGGTGCGCATGGTTTTGGATTGAAAAATCAACGCGCTGAAAATCATGGCAAAGGTCAGCACAAGATACAATACCCAAAACGGCGTTTGCTCGCCAAGTCCCATTGCATCAAAAGCAGCATTTACCGAAAGGGCAGGCAAGTCAGTAACTTTAAAACCCGCTCCCAATGTATAAGCACCGGCTGAAAAAAGCATCAGATGCCAGGGTATGTCCACGTCGTTCCATTTCATGATGCCGATGCGGGGCAATAATGCGATGATAGCACCTATAAATGCTACTGCGGTAGGGCTTATTCCGTGATATTTATCGGTACTCCAAAAGGTGAGAATAGCCAGAAAGAGCACAGCGGATTTGTACTCTTGAAAGTTCATAGTGCCCATCTTTTTCAATTCTTCGCGCAGGCGATCCATTCCTCCTTCAATTTGTGGAATACGGTCTTCTTTTCTTATGGGAAAGAAAATTTTAACAGCGAATAGATATCCTAAAAACATCAAGGCGATGGCCACAAAAAAGTTGGCTCTCATCCAGTCGCTAAAGAAAATTTCGTAACCGGTAGCTCCCGTAATCAGCGAGGCGGCGAGAAGGTTTGCACCCGATCCTGTTAAAAAACCACTCGCTCCCACATTGATGTAGAAAAGGTTCTGTAATACGATATTCCGACCAAAATTATTTTTTTGATCACCACCACGTGCTCCGTAAATGGCTGCAATCACCATGAATATGGGCAAAAGAATGGCTGCTTTGGCAGTAGTGGCCGAAATAAAGGCGCTCAGTACTACATTGATCAACAAAAAGCTAAGGAAAACTGATGACGCCCGTTTGCCGAAATGAATAATAAACCAAAGAGCAAACCGCTTGGCCAATCCTGTTTTTACCAACATGCTCGCCAGTACAAACGACATGATGTTCAGCCACATCACCTTATGACCCAATTGGGCATAGGCCTCAGTTTCGCTGAGTACTCCCGAGAGCACTAACATAATAATGATGATAAGCGAGGTGAGGTAATTGGGAATGGCTTCTGTCATCCACAAAACGATTCCAAGCAAAAAAATGGCCATCATGGCAATATTTGCCTGAGAAAATGCCTCAGCTCCGCGGGTTTCGAAAATCTTTCGGGCATATCCACTCAATTCGCCCGGATCGATGTGGAGTAAATAGGACGGGTGAATCACATAGTAAATTAGCAAAAAAACCACGATGGCCAAGGGGCCACCTACCGTGGCTAACCCTTGTTCAAACTTGGTTTTGCTTCTTTTAGGGAGTTTTTCAACTTTGTAGTTGTTCATGTCCAAAGGATCAAACGGCACGGTCTTTTGTGGCATGATAAAAGGGTTTGAATTAATAGAGTGTTTTTAATGCAATGATTATAAGGTAGAAATGAAAAGTCCTACCAGTTTTTAAAAGGATTCTTCATGAGCATGGAATTGAAATAACGGACCTCGCCGGTTACTTCTTCTCCGAGCCAGTTGGGTTTGTCAAAGGTAGTTTCTTCACTTGGTAATTCAATTTCCGCTACTGTTAGTCCTGCATTATCGCCGTAAAATTCATCAACCTCAAAAGTTAAACCACTCGCTTCAGCTACAAGATATCGGGTTTTGTCGATAACTCCGGGTTCGCACAGGTTTAGTAATTCCAGCACTTCTTCCACGGGAATTTCCTTTTCCCATTCGTATCGGCTGGCACCTGAGGCGTTTCCGATTCCTTTGATGGTGATAAAGCCTTTATCGCCTTTGACGCGCACTCGTACAGTGCGTTCGGGAACTGACGACAGATATCCTTGGGTGATTCGGGTAGATTTGGTGGCTAGTGCTTTATACTCGCCTTTCACCAGAAACTTTCTTTCTATTTCTTTTGCCATGGTATGTTTTTTTAGTTGGCCAGTTTTTTATTGCTCATGCCAATCACGCGTTTGATAGCTTGAAGATAGTTGATGTTTTCAGCGTCTTCGAGTTTAAGGTCGGTGATGGTTTTTTTAATGTCTTCCACTTCAGTTGACTCAGAATTTACACTAACTACCATTGCCCCATTGATCCAAACGTTGGCATATTCGCAAATGGTGTCGTTTACCATGTAGCCAAAACGTTCTTTTTCTACTCTTACAGCTTGTAAGTCAGCGTGATTGTGCACGATGTCCAGAAATTCTTCCAGGGTATAAACCCCTTTGGTGAGTTGGGGCATTTCCACCATAAACGCAGGAAACACTTCTTTTTGAAGCATGTCGGCCTGCATGGGAAATTCACCCTTCATCAAAGGATTCCATTGTTCCAGGCCATCGACGGATTGAACAAAGGTTTTAATGTCCATCTTACCATCACGAATCTTTGTGTTATTGATGTCGTTTGTTTTGGAAACGATGTATATTTCTTCCGAAAAACGTTCCCAAACTTTCTCAGGAACTGGAACTGACAGTCTTGACATTAAAAAGGCGGCATCATCAAATTCTTTTCCGAATGTTCTGAATTCGAAACGTGGTTTTGAAATAGCTCCGATTTCGAGTTGTTCTTTTGTCATGTTGATTTATTATTTATTAGTGTTATAATTAATATGCTGATTTTAAAAATTCATTTAATCTCTTGAATCCCAATAATTCTTTGGTAGTGAGGACAGACCCATTATCCGTTTCAGGGCAAGTGGGTAATTCACATTTTCGACGTCGCTACATATGCCCAGCATTTTTTTTGTGGCCAATACTTGAGCTGCATCTTCACTTTCTACACACAAAGTGTATATCAAGGCTCCATTTACAAGAACCTCCGCAATTTCTGCTATACAGTTGTTGAGCATATAGCCATGCCTTGTTTTCTTTACAAAAGCAACGCTCAAGTCAGGATCAATGGAGATTACTTCGTCAAGAAATTGGTTTAAAGTATATTGTTCACGTTCCATTACCGGACAAACAATGCCAAGCGCAGGAAAAACTACTGTTTTAATCACATCGCTCTTTAGAGGAAATTCACCTACCAAATAGGGATTCCACTGTTCCAAACCATCTACTTCATGCTCCAATACCTTGATGTCCATTATACCATCACGGATTTTTATGTTGTTTTTGGTATTGCCGGCGGTAAGCAGATAAATGGAGTTCATATTGCGTGTTTGTAGTCGAGGAGTTAGCTTTTCCAACGACTCGATCGCTTTTTCAATATTAATACCGAAAATGCGAAACTCAAATCTGGGGTTTGATTCTTGTACCATATTTAGTTATTGTTTATCTGATAAATAGATAGTTCTCCCGAAGCATCATTCACCATGTAAAGGGTTTGCGTTTTGTGATCCACAGCAACACCTTCATATTTTGAATCGGACAGGTTATATTTATATTGTGGAACACCATTGTAATTGCAGGCATAAAGGGCTTTGCTCATGTCGCTCACGATCCACATGCGTGCGGTTTCGGTTTCGATAAATATCCCACTATAATCTTCTGCAAAAGTAAATTCGGTTTCCGTCATCACCCCATCTTCCGGAGTCCAGAGGATGAGTTCCCCCGGGCTGGCCTCGTTCAGAATATAGTATAGCCGATTGTTAGTGTTGAATGCAATGCCTTCCAGACCACTGTTTTCGGATCCCATGGGGATGTCGATGTGGTAGTCGAAAAGGGTACTGCCCGAAACATAATCCAATATCACTACGTTGCGCTTTCTTTCCTCTGTAATGGCAACTGTTTG
>DJVY01000246.1:0-19146 GCA_002440885.1 Bacteroidales bacterium UBA6244 | reverse complement strand
CAGGGTAAGCGTGCCCTCATGCAGGGGAGGGTCAACGGGCGTGTTGGCTTCCGTTTCTTTGCAACCCGACAGGTTAAACAAGGTAACACAAGTTATCAGGGAAATGATGCTATGGAGGGCTATTTTCTTCACTTAATGCAGATTATATGTTATCCTATTTTGATGGATTATTGCTGGCACCCGGGGTGGGAACACGGTCGGTTCCAACGGTAAAAATCATCCAGGTAGCTCCGCCATCCACATCTAAACCGGCCGAATTATCGGTGGGAGGATTGGGAACAGCAAGACCGTCGCCATAGGTGATTTCCTGAACATAGCTGATTCCATCTTTTGAAATGCCGATGGATTCGCCCGAACCACTCAGTTTAAAATTGGTGTGTAAACCATCTTCCAGGCCATCGCAAATCAAAAGGATAAAACCGTGAGGAGGTACAGTTGTGAGTCCAGGTTGATCGGTTGGTAATTGATATTGTAGGGGATCTTCCAGGTTGTCGGTTACATACCAACCGCCCATGTCTATGGGGGTGTCACCGGTATTATAAACTTCAAACCAATCGGGGAAATCGCCTTCAACACCTGGTACTACAAAACTATCGTTGCTACACATGAATTCGTTGATAACCAGTGTTCCTTCTACAACACTGCCCCCGTCGTTGGGTGCTCCGGGTGTTTTTGTGCCAAGAATAGCCCAGGTAGAAATGGCGCCTCCATCGGTGGTCAAACCGGTTGATTTGTCATCGGGGAGTTCGCCTTGTGGTCCATCGGCACCGAAATTGGCTGTCCGGAACACTTCTGTTTTTTCAGGATCGTAAAGTACGATGATGGAGTCCTTCGACGAGCTGATGCCCATGTCCACCAGGATGTGACTATCAAGAATCTGGGTGGGCAGGTCAGTACCCGTGGCATCGGCAGCACCGCAAATAATCACCAAAAATCCTTTGGGAGGAATGGTGGTAAGGGCGTTATCGGAAGCGGGAATTTGTTGCCAGGCAGTTTCGTCGGCTTCGGTGTCAGTAATGTACATTCCAGCCACGTTAACGGCTTGGGTTCCTTTGTTATAAAGCTCTACCCAGTCGGCAGCTCCGCCGGACAAATCAATGTAATAGGGGTCGGTAATGTCTTTGGCAATCAATTCGTTGATTACAATGTCTTTGTAGTTCTGGGGTGCCGGTGGAGTAGGGCCCACATCCGGGTTTTCATCCTTTACACAACCCGTTAAGGCAAGCAGTCCGCCTAATATAATGAAGAGATATTTTTTCATGATTCTTTTTTTTTCAATTATTAATACTGGTATGCTTAAAAGTCTATTTCTATACGTGCCTGAATTATGCTGAAATCGATGCCGCCTTCTCCGGTTGGAGCGGTTTTGTCGTTGGCGTATTTACCTTTGCCATCAGCCCAACGGTCGTTGTTAATATAGGTGTAGTTGAGCATGAATTTCACGTTGTAGTTCACGTAGTAGTTAATTCCCAGGGTGTAACCCTCGGCTGAACCACCCTGAATATAGGGAGTTTTGTTTCCTTCAACAAAACTATTGGCATCAGAATAGTCGTAGCGCAAGGCAATTTCCATGGCGCCTTTTTTGTTGTTGCGAAAATCGATTTGGTTAAATTCGGCTTCTCCCATGTTATAATAGTAATCGCCATTGTTTACAATCCAGCTTCCCGCTATATAAAAACCTTCGATGCTGGGTTTGTCTTCCCCTGTGGGGACTTTATCTGCATCACGACGGATATCGTTGCGCATGTATTCGCCAATGATTTTAAAGTTTTTGTATGCGTATGCTGCTTCAGCGCCCATCAAGGTGAAATATTTTACATCTTCAATAAAGTCAGTGTCAAGGTATTTCTTGCGGTTGATAGAGGTTTCGGCACGGGTGTTATAGCGGTAAGCATTCGAAGGGTCGCCTAATTCCTGAATTTTTGGTGTGCGGTAAGAGCCTGCAATGCCCAAATGTAGTATTTGTCTGTCTTTTTTAATGGGAGCGTAGGCGAACCGGCCGGTAACTGAATAACCTGCACTCGTTCCCTTTGATTTGTTTTCGTCCTGCATGAGTGTGTTGGCAATTTCTGACGAAAAAATACCGCCTTCGAAGAAATAGCGGTTGCCAAAGTTTCTGTAAGCGATACCCAGATGGCGTGAGGGGGCAATTTCGTTAATCATTGGTCTTTCTAGGAAGGTAAGATAACGTGAGGTGGTGGTGGTTTCCATCGAAAAGGGCTCTTTGAAATTACCGGCTTTCAACTGCCAATTGTTTCCCACATAGCGAATGTAGGCATCTTTCAAATCAACTTCGTTGTAGGCCAAATCAATGTCGAATTCACCTCCCCAATGTCCCCAGAGCATGGCTTTAATGGCGAAGCGTGCCCTTCTGATATTCACGCCGTTACCAATTTCTGAAGCATCGCCGAAATAGGTGGCACCATCAAAATAGACACGTGTGTCGAACCAGTATTTAAACCGTTGATCTTCAGATTCGAGTATCAGAATTCCATCCCGTGATTCAGGAACCAGCCTGGCCCTCACATTCACTCCTTTTCCGTAATCATTGGTAGTTTCGTCCTCATCTTCGGCAAACATGGTCACCAAAATATCGGTGCTTTTATCTACATCAAGTTGTTGATTTTGATATCCTTTAGCAGAAACGACTAAAGAGATGTCCTGTTTTTCGGGAATAGTGAGCTTGAAATATCCGTTGTGGTTGGTAGTGGCGATCAGTTCGCTTCCCTGTACCTGGACTGTTGCATTGGCCATGGGAGTTTCCGAACCTGCGGGAAAAATTTTCCCGGTAACCGTGGTTTGAGCCATCAGGCTTTCCAATGGAATCATCCATATGAGGAGGCTCATCAACAGAAATTTAGTGTACGATAATTTTTTCATTGTTTTTAAAGATTTGTAAACACTTTATTGAGTTAATACATGAATAACATTTGAGAGGCCAAAATAACGGCCAAATGATGTGGATACAAAAAAGAACCACTATACACAGACCCTACAATTTTAAACAATTTTACTCTACTCACCGACAAGTAATTGATAATCATATATGTATATTTCTGGTAATTTAATTGTGAGTGAGTGTTTTAAAAGCATTTTCAATTTCCTCCGACAGTCTTTTGTTGACCTCCTCAAAGGAACCCATCCCGTTAATCTTAGTTACTCCGTGCAGGTGGTTGTATTTGTTGATTACGGGCACGGTTTTGTTTTCGTGCTCCTGAAGTCGTTTTACAATTTTCTCCGTGCTGGTATCGTAGGGCATGCAGTCGTCGGTTTTGCTTCTGGCATCCAACCGGCTGATGAGCTCCAACGTGGGTACCTCCAACTCGATGACTTTTGAAATGGAAGACCCATGTTTCTTAAGCAAGCCGTCTAAAATATACGATTGCACCAGTGTTCGTGGAAAACCTTTGAAAATGAATCCTTTGATTCCCTTGGATTGTTCCAGCTTTTTCTCAATGAGTTTCACCACGATTTCGTCGGGAACCAGTTTGCCACTCTCGTAAAGTTGCGAAATTTGCTTGCCTATAGCTGTGTTTTTGGCAATTTCCTGTTCCAACATGGGCCCGGTGGCGATGTATTCCAATCCGTACGCCTTGGCCAATGCACGACCCTGCGAACCCCTGCCTGAACCCGGATAACCAAATAAAACAATGTTCATCAGGCTTTTTGAAAGCTCGTTTTGAACAATCACTTCGATGTCAGCACTCACTTGTTCAATGCTTTGTGATCCGTTTACGGCAAAATAGTTTCCTTTTTCCTTGTAGAAATTCAGCACGGGAAGGGTTTTTTCGTTGTATTCGTGCAAGCGATTCCTGATCACTTTCTCATTGTCGTCCATGCGTCCCGATTGCTTGCCACGTTCCAAAAGTCGCTGCACCGAGGTTTCTTCGTCCACTTCCAGACTAATGAGGCAGTTGAGCGCCGTATTGAGCTTGATCATCAAACCTTCGAGAATATAAGCCTGAATATAGGTTCTTGGAAAGCCATCGAACAGAAAACCGTTGGCATTGGGATTAGATTGGATGGTTTTTTCGATGATCTGTACAATGATTTCATCCGAAACCAGGCCTCCCGAAGCAATAATCGACCGTGCTTCCAGTCCCAGTGCCGACCCTTCGGCAATTTCCTTTCGCAGAATATCCCCGGTTGAGATATAAAAAAGTTTATATTTTTCAATCAGAAATTCAGATTGGGTTCCTTTTCCGGCTCCCGGTGGGCCAAACAGTGCGATGTTTAACATAACTCTATATTATTTGTAAGAAGTATTCAAAAATGTAAGTAACTGTATTATAGGTAGGAAATTTAATTGGCTATAGTTCTCTGATAAACTCGGTTAGTCCCACATCTCCGGGTACACCCAGTTTTTTTCTAAGTCGGTATCGGTTCATTTCAACGCTCTTAGGCGAAATGTTCAGTATGGAAGCAATTTCTTTTGACGACAAATTCAGTCGCAATAAAGTAGCGAGTCGTTTTTCGTTTTCGGTCATGGCTGGAAATTTTTCGATCAACAGTTGCAAGAACCGTGTATTCTGTTCATCCACATGTAGCTGAAATTTTTCTCTGTCTCGATCGATGGAGATGTTCTGACTGACCATCAAAGTAAGTTTGTTGAGGTTGTGTCGACTTTCCGGGTCTTTCATTTTACCTTTGATAGTCAAAATCTCTTTTTTCAAATCATTAAGAAACTCATTTTTGTGAATAATGTTCATAGCCATGGTTGTCATTTCATTTTGCCTGAACTTAAGTTCTTTATCCATGTCTTCCTGAATGGCATTCCTTTCCGTGAGTTTCTTTTGTATTGCATCCAACTGTTGCTGATGTGTTTCCTTGAGTTGCTTGATTTGACTAAGCCACTGTTTTTTCTTCTTCATCCACCGATTCCACAGAAAGAGGAGGGAAGCTAAGGTCATAAAGGCAAGAATACCTATCACCCAGTAGATTGTGTGGTGGTGTGTAGGGGCTGGCACTGTTTTTGGCGTACCCACATGCTTAACCAAATCAAGTGGATCCATTAAACCCATGGTGTCGACCACTGGTGAGGCAGGGGGTTTGTGAGTTGATATTTCTTTGATAATCAGGTTTTCTATTAGGTTTGATCCAACATCTTGCTTGAAGACATTGTTCACAAAAAACAACATAAAAAAGCTCAGAATACCCGCTGCTATGGGTGTCGCTATCCAGCCTAAGCTGATGCTTCCGAGAATATTTAACTTAATTTCACGCCCTCCTTTGTATAGCCCAATGCCGATAATGGCTCCAATCACGACCTGTGAACTCGATACGGGAACCAGCGGTATGGCTGGTAAACCAATGGATGCCACAGCATTGGATAGCGATTGAGACGAAAAGATAAACAATACCATTGCCTGGGCAAGTACCACCACAAGAGCAGCCTCGGGAGTTAATGGCATAAGCGTATTGCCCACGGTTTCCATCACATGTTTTGAATAGGTGATAATTCCAATCGCAATGGCTACTCCACCCACAAAAAACAACTGCTGCTTTCCTGAAATAACCAACCACCCAATATGTATTTCAGGGAAATGCACAGCGTCAGTAAATACACCCATTACGTTGGCTATATTGTTGGCTCCCAGGCTGTATGCACCAAAGGCGCCAATAAGGAGCAGGCCAACACGAACCAGAGCATCCTTATATAACAGATGTAATTTGGCTTTTCGTGTGGCCAGTTGGAGTAGCATGAAAAGAAGGACGGCAAAAATGCCACCCAGTATCGGACCGGAAACCCACGTTGAGACAATTTTAGTTAGCACACCAACGTCGGTAGGGCTGTTGGTATAAAAATTCCACCCGATGATGGCACCCACGATGGCCTGACTGGTGGAAACAGGCAGACTTAAACGAGTCATCCAAAAAACAGTAAGTGCTGCGGCCAAAGCTACTGTAAATGCGGCTGCCAACGTACTCACTTTGCCCAATTCGCCTAGCGTATGGCTTGCTCCGGCACCTTGTACAACAGCTCCAATAATGACAAAAATACTGCCCAATATGGCTGCTGTTCTGAATCTGACCATACGGGTACCCACAGCCGTGCCAAAAATATTGGCCGCATCGTTGGCGCCCAACGACCACCCTAAAAACAAACCACTTGATAAAAAAAGCAGGGTGATCATATGTTTAGTTTAAGAGCCATAATCGATAACACATCGGCTAGTCCTTCCGCTTTATCCGAAATAGTTTCAATGTGAAGTGCGAAATACCGCAGGTGAATTTTTTGAGCTAAATCCAAATCGTGCATTTCGTGAAACACCTTTCTTTTAATGCTTCTTGAAATTTTATCGGTTTCTTTTTCATAAAAATAAACCTTCGAAAGCATGTCGCGAACCTTGACAGGCTCCCTGAAATAGGTCCGCACGGCAGGAATAACACATAAAGCAGCCTCCACCGAAGTATTGGTAAGTCGCTTGTAATCATCGCGAATACTTTCAGGGAGAAATGGAATTTCCAATGCAAATTGATAAAGATTATCCTTGGAGATGTCAATCAATTCATCCATTCTGTCGAGCATGCTTTCAATGTCGTTGATATTTTGAGGAAGCAACGAGTGTCGATAAAATTCATCATCAATCTGTCGTTGAAGTTTGTCAGCAGTAGCTTCAAGCCGGTCGATGGTGGCAATCTTATCGGCAAACAAATCCTTATCATGGTTCACGTAATTTAAAACACCCTCCTTAAATACAAGTATACCTTGTTCCACGGTATTGATGAATTCATCAATTTGCAACACCAGTTGTTTGGCATTTTTAAAAAGTAGCGACATATAACTCTGGTTTAATTTCATATCAAAGATACAGTATTAGACGCCAAGTAATAAGGCTTTCGTATTTTCATTTATATAACTTTCAGGTTTGTAGAGTAACTGAGTCTTGCTAACATCTCATATTCTCAGTAAAATAGACTCCTGCATGTAGATGTATTATTAGAGTCGGTTTATGGTGAAAAAATGTACCTATAGAATTGTTGTGGGGGTTGAAAATAGATGACTTACAACAAAATAATGTACACTTGCAAACAATTATTAAACATGATAAAGGATCATATAAAAGCTCATGCAGGCCAGTCGTTTGAGCTAAAACTTGATTTTCCGGCCAATGATTTCTCTGACCGAACTGCCCATTTTGGTATGGACATGTTTTTGTTTTTGCCCCCGGCATTAGATGTGAACAAACACAATTATACTAAACATGATTTTTATAAGTCGTTGAAATCCTACATACGTCTGTCTACACCATCATACCCACTAGCTACATTTTTAAACGAGGATTCTTTAATTAAAAGAGAACTGTACTCAGTTCTGGAAGAGGTGATATGTACCAGATCTCACCGAAACGATAACATTTTAATTCGTAAAATAAAAAAGTATGTTTCTTCAACCAACAAGGGGGTTGGGGATGAGGTGAAACGGATTTTACTGTTGAAAGATACGGTACTTACAGAAATCGAAGCAAACACTTTTATAGCGGATTGCCATAACCTGAGAGAGACTTATTGCTCATTTCGTTCTAAAGTGCATATGGCTGATTTGTCGGAAAGTATTAAAAAAGCAGCATGCTGGGCCGATGAATATCAAAGCCTGATGCTTGAAGAACAGCTTTATACTTTGTTTAATGGGTTGACAGGGAAGTTGACTCCAACTTCTGAAACCATGAATAGATTACACCAACTCGTTTTGGCCGAAATCAGATACCGAAAAAAAGCCCAATATCCTTCGGTTGCCAAGGCAGACGACAGTAACGAGCATTTGTTGCATCGCCGGGGAAGGTTGAAAAGATATATCGAAAGCAATCTTTTTTTGAATACCGATACCAGAAAAGAAGGGGTGTTTTACGAGCAGGTATTTTTTAGTCTGGCAGCCGGATTGGCCATGGTGTTTGCCACGGCCATCGCGTTTGCTTCGCAATATGCCTTTGGTAATTTAACTTTGCCATTCTTTATTGTTTTGGTTATCAGTTATATGTTTAAAGATCGAATTAAAGAATTGACTCGTTTGTATTTTGATAAAAAGAGAAAAAAAATGTTTTTCGATTTCAGAACGGCGATCTCTCTTCAAAAGCAGATTCAAATTGGTGTTATGCGGGAAAGTTTTCGGTTTGAAAAACGAAACTACTTACCAAATGAAATAAAAGGAGCGCGAGAACGCATGCGCGTTACCGAAATATCGGAGGAGTGGATAGGGGACAAGGTACTTCATTATAAAACCCAGATAAAAATATCTACCCGAAAAACACGTAAATTGGAAGATTTTGAAGGGATTACTCAAATATTTCGTCTCAACATCACGCCTTTTACCATTAAAATGGACGATCAGGAGAAGGAAGTATTTATCAAGTCGAAAAAGCAACTGAAACGTCAGATGATTCATCGTGTTTATCATCTGAACCTGATATTTCGGTTTACTTCGGGAAATGAGGTTCAGTACAAATATTATAAGTTGATAACCAACAAATTGGGGATTAAAAGAATTGACCGTGTCAACCTTGCTGAGTTGACTTAGCTTGTTTGTGCATTCAAAAAAGAAAAGCCGTATGGATATCTCCGCACGGCTTTTAGTCAATGCTTTGTTCGATATTTAAATCGAAGGACCGGCAGCAATGAGGGCTTTTCCTTCGTCGTTATCGGTGTACTGTTCAAAGTTTTTAATAAACAGTTCTGCCAGTTGTTTGGCTTTTTTGTTCCAATCTTCAGGATTGTTGTAAGTATCACGTGGGTCAAGTATTTTCGGATCGACACCTGGCAACGATGTGGGAACTTCTAAATTAAAAACGGGTATGATCTTGGTTTCAGCCTTCTCAATTGAACCATCCAAAATAGCATCAATAATTCCTCTGGTGTCTTTAATGGAAATACGTTTTCCAGTCCCATTCCATCCGGTGTTTACCAAATACGCTTCAGCCTGATTGGCTTCCATGCGTTTCACCAACTCCTGGCCATATTTGGTTGGATGCAGTGTTAAAAAGGCTGCTCCAAAACAGGCTGAGAAGGTGGGTACAGGAGTGGTTACTCCGACTTCAGTTCCGGCCAGTTTTGCAGTAAATCCTGACAGGAAGTGATATTTGGTTTGTTCAGGCGTAAGTTTTGAAACGGGAGGCATTACACCAAAAGCATCGGCAGTGAGGAAAATTACTTTTTTTGCCGGACCTGCCTTTGAAACTGGTTTTACAATATTTTCGATGTGATAGATGGGGTAGGATACGCGTGTGTTTTGGGTAACACTACCATCGGTAAAGTCAATTTTGCCGTTTTCATCTACAGACACATTTTCCAGCAGGGCGTCTCTTCTGATGGCGTTAAAGATGTCGGGTTCACTGTCTTTGTCCAGGTTAATGGTTTTGGCGTAACATCCTCCCTCAAAGTTGAAAATACCTTCATCATCCCAACCATGTTCGTCATCGCCAATCAAGGCCCTTTTCGGATCGGTTGATAAAGTTGTTTTTCCAGTTCCGGATAAACCAAAGAAAATGGCTGTATCCCCTTCTTTACCAACGTTAGCTGAACAGTGCATGGCGGCCATTCCTTTTAGAGGCAGATAATAGTTCATTATGGAGAAAATCCCTTTTTTCATTTCGCCACCATACCAACTGCCACCAACAACAGCACATCCGGCGGTCAGGTTAAACGCAACAAAATTTTCAGAATTGAAGGGCACACCATCCGTCCGGCTCATGGTTTTCCAGTCAGGGTTTGTTGTTTTGGCGGCATTAAGCATGATAAAATCAGGCTTAAAGGTGGCCAATTCTTCTTCTGATGGTCTGACGAACATGTTTTTTACAAAATGTGCCTGCCAGGCTACTTCCATTATAAAGCGAACTGCAATACGTGAGTCGGCATTGGCTCCTGCATATCCATCCACAACATATAGCTTCTTACCGGTAAGTTGTTTAGTGCTAAGGTTGTACAAATGATCCCAGATTTTGGCGTCAATTGGTTTGTTGTCGGAAGACTTGGCTTGTTCTGCCCACCAAACAGTGTCTTTTGTTTTTTCGTCCAGGACAATGTATTTGTCTTTTGGTGACCGACCGGTGAATTTTCCGGTCATTACATTAACCGCACCTAGTTCGGAGAGGTAGCCTTTTTCAAATCCTTCGAGTCCGGGCTTTGTTTCATCTTTAAAAAGTCTTTCGTACGAAGGGTTATAAATAAGCTCTTCTACTTCAGTGATGCCATAACCAGCCAATGAGGCTTTGATTTTTTCTAAATCTATTGCCATAATAAATCTGTTAAGGGATTATAATTAATTTGAGTTCGATACATTTTTGCGAATGATCGGTTAAATACTGTGGAATGCCTATTGCAAACGTATGCATAAATGCAAATATGATAATATTAGCGGGCAAAAATAAAGCCAATGATACAATTTTCAAAGTAACATTGGCTTTAAATTAAAATAAATTACTATTTATTTTTCTTTTTGAAGCTTTTTTTATTCATAATCACTGCTTGGGCTGCTGCTAATCGTGCAATTGGCACGCGATAAGGTGAGCAGCTCACGTAGTGTAGTCCGGCGCGGTGGCAGAATTCGATAGAGCTTGGTTCTCCACCATGCTCGCCACAGATACCCAATTTGATTTTCTTACGGGTTTTGCGGCCTTTTTTCACTGCCATTTCAATTAATTGTCCAACACCTTCCTGATCTAAAACCTGGAAAGGATCTTCTTTTAACAGTCCTTTTTCGATGTAAATGGGGAGGAATTTTCCGGCATCATCCCTTGAATAACCAAAGGTCATTTGGGTGAGGTCGTTTGTTCCGAATGAGAAAAACTCAGCAGATTCGGCAATTTTGTCTGCAGTTAGCGCGGCTCTGGGAATTTCGATCATGGTGCCAACCAAGAAGTCGATTTTTTCACCTCTTTCATCGAAAACCATTTGAATGGTTTCTCTCACAATCTTTTCCTGAAGTTTCAATTCAGCCAAAGTTCCGGTGAGGGGTATCATAATTTCCGGATGGGCATTGATCTTGCGTTTCTTCAGATCGAGTGCTGCTTCAATGATAGCACGACTTTGCATTTCAGTGATCTCAGGATATGTATTGCCTAAACGACAGCCACGGTGACCTAGCATTGGGTTTACTTCGTTCAAGTCTTCGATTTTATCTTTGATAACCTTTAAGCTAACCCCCATTACTTCGGCCATTTCTTTCTGACCTTTTTCATCGTGAGGAACAAACTCATGCAAAGGAGGGTCAAGCAGGCGCACTGTAACCGGCAGATCATGCATGGCTTCGAAGATGCCTTCAAAATCTTTGCGTTGGATTGGGAGCAGTTTGTTTAACGCTTCACGTCTACCAGCCTCATCTGCTGCCAAAATCATTTCGCGCATGGCAATGATTTTGTCATCGCCAAAGAACATATGTTCGGTACGGCACAAGCCAATTCCCTGAGCTCCGAAATCGCGTGCTACCTGGGCGTCATTGGGTGTGTCGGCGTTGGTACGTACATAAAGTTTTGCTTTCTTGTCGGCCAATTTCATGAGTTTACCGAAGTCGCCACTTAATTCAGGATCAACAGTTTTAATCATTCCGTCGTAAACTTCTCCAGTAGTACCGTTTAACGAAATAAAATCACCTTCTTTATAAGCTTTTCCATTCATTAAAAGCGTACGTGCTTTGTAGTCTACTTTTATGCTTCCTGCTCCTGACACACAACATTTCCCCATTCCTCTGGCTACAACGGCAGCGTGGGAGGTCATACCACCACGAGCGGTAAGGATACCTTCAGCAGAATTCATGCCGGCAAGATCTTCAGGTGAGGTTTCGATGCGTACAAGAATTACTTTTTTGCCATCAGCAGCCCATTTTTCAGCTTCTTCGGCATGGAAAACAATCTGTCCGGTAGCAGCACCAGGTGAAGCTGGTAATCCTTTCGACATGACTTTTGCTTCAGTTACAGCTACTTTGTCGAATACTGGATGTAAAAGTTCGTCTAACTTCTCAGGGTTAACACGCATTATAGCTTCCTCTTTGGTAATGAGTTTCTCTTTAAGCATATCCATGGCAATTTTTACCATAGCTGCCCCTGTGCGTTTTCCATTACGGGTTTGCAGTAACCACAACCGACCATCTTCGATGGTAAATTCAAGGTCTTGCATATCGCGGTAATGTTTTTCGAGTTGCTTTTGTGTATCAAAGAGTTCCTTGTACATTTTCGGCATCGATTCTTCCAGAGACGGGTATTTGGCAGCCCGTTCTTCTTCCGAAACCTGCGCAAGTTTTGCCCAGCGCATCGATCCTTCTTTTGTTATCTGCTGTGGAGTGCGAATACCGGCTACAACATCTTCGCCCTGAGCATTGATAAGATATTCACCGTTAAAGATGTTTTCTCCTGTTCCGGCATCTCTCGTAAAGGCAACACCAGTGGCTGAGTTTAATCCCATGTTTCCGAAAACCATGGCCTGAACATTAACGGCAGTGCCCCATTCATCCGGAATGCGTTCCATTTTGCGGTAATATATGGCGCGTGGATTCATCCAGCTATCAAAAACGGCCATTACTGAACCCCAAAGTTGCTCCCATGGATCGACTGGGAAATCGTGGCCTGTTTGCTTTTTTACGGCGGCTTTGAATCTTTTCACAAGCTCTTTCAAATCATCAACAGTGAGGTCTGTATCTAACTCTACTTGTTTTTCTTCTTTCAAATGTTCAATGATTTCCTCAAAAGGATCAGCATCTTCTTTCGACTCAGGTTTCATGCCAAGTACCACATCCCCAAACATCTGAACAAATCTGCGGTAAGAATCCCATGCAAAACGTTCGTTTCCTGATTTTTTCGCAATCCCTTCTACGGCATCGTCATTCAAACCCAGGTTCAGAACTGTATCCATCATGCCGGGCATCGAAGCGCGAGCACCGGATCTTACCGATAACAACAGGGGATTGTTTTTGTCACCAAAAGTGGTGCCCATGATTTTTTCAAGTTCAGCAACAGCTAATTCCACCTCTGTTTTGATGGCTTTTACAGCGGCATCGCGACCTTCAGCATTGTAGAGGGTGCAGATTTCAGTTGTGATAGTGAAGCCCGGAGGAACCGGTACGCCAATTAAATTCATTTCGGCCAGGTTGGCACCTTTGCCGCCCAGAAGGTTTTTCATGGAGGCATTACCTTCGGCTTTGCGGTCGCCAAACAAGTAAACATGCTTTTTTTTCGACATTTTTATTAGATTTTGTTAAAATTGAACGATCTTTTTCAGAGCACGCAAAGGTACAAAAAATAGTGTTATTCCTAAAACAATCTACCCATGACTTTGGATACCTTGTATGTTCTGTCTGGTATTTCTAAGTGGTAAGGAGATTGTTAGTATGAAAACGATTGCAACGCATAAGCTGGTGCAATTGGTTTGAAATGATCATGAAGGTTATTTCCGTATTTAGTGAACTCGTGATGCATTTTAAAATTTTTCCATTTTAATTCATGTCTATATTGATTTGACTTGATGCATGTTCTTATTTTTAACGAATTTAAAGAAAACAAGCATCATATTTTCCTAAGTTTGCCTTTTGATAATTATTAAGAAAAAGGTAAGAAATGAAGCACCGGATTGGATTGAGATACGAAGATAAATATGCCATGGAGCGGCGGGTGGCTTTAGTTCCTCAGCACGTGCAACAGCTTATTGATAAAGGTATTGACATAGAGGTTGTTAAATCAGAAAAGCGTATTTTTAAAGACAGTGAATACACACATGCCGGCGCAAAATTAGTCGACATGATAGCTCAACATGGAATTGTTTTGGGTGTAAAGGAAATGCCTGTTGGGTACTTTCAAAACCATGCCACTTATCTGTTTTTTAGTCACACCATCAAGGGGCAGGAGTACAACATGCCCTTGCTTCGGAATATGATGGAATCTAAAATCAATCTGATTGATTACGAACGCGTAACCGATGAAAAGGGGAGAAGGTTAATATTTTTTGGCCGTTTTGCAGGATTGGCCGGAATGATAAACTCACTTTGGTCAGCTGGAAAACGATGGAAAGAGTTTGGAATACAAACTCCATTTCTTAAGTTGAAACAAACACATCATTATCAGTCGCTTGATGAAGCCAAAGAGGCGATAAATGGTGTCGCAAAAGAGATGCAACTTAAGGGTCTTCCCGCCGAAATCCAACCCATGGTCGTAGGTCTTACAGGTTATGGAAATGTTAGCAGAGGTGCTCAGGAAATAATCGATATTTTGCCCACAACAGAAATATCTCCACAAGAGTTATTGGATTTTTCCACTCATGGTTTTCCTGATAACAGCCGAATCTATAAAGTTGTGTTTAAAGAAAGTGATCTTTCAACCCCAATTGATAGCAGAAAAGCGTTTGATCTGCAAGAGTATTACAACCATCCTGAAAGGTTTGAAAGTCAGTTTGAGAAATATATCCCTCATTTGACGATACTTATGAACTGTATGTATTGGGACAACCGCTATCCCATTATCGTAACCAAAGATTATTTGGGGAAGCTTTATGCAAATGGAAATCCTAAATTGCTGGTTATCGGTGACGTAACCTGTGATCCGGATGGATCAATCGAATGTACCTTTAAGGGAACCGAAATAGAAGACCCCGTATTTGTTTATAACCCAAAAACCCGCAAGTCAATAATGGGCTTTAAGGGCGAGGGTCTGCTTATTATGGCTGTCGATATTTTACCAAGTGAACTGCCCAGAGAAGCCTCACAAACTTTTTCGGATGCTTTGCTGGATTTCATACCTGTTTTGGCTGTTGCCGATTTTAGTGTGCCTTTTGAGCAGCTTTCGATTCCAGCACCTCTTAAGCGGGCAATGATTTTGCATCAGGGTCATCTTACCCCTGATTATCAGTATTTAGAACAATATTTAGGGTAATGCCCAATCACCATAATCATCATCTTTAATTTATTCAATTTATGAAAAAAGTTTTGATTTTAGGCGCAGGTTTGTCGACCATCAGCCTGATCAAGTATTTATTGAAAAATGCAGAGCAAAACGACTGGCAAGTTATTGTCGGGGATATCTCTGAAAAAACAGCCCTCAGTAAAATCAACGGACATGCCCGTGGATGTGCCATCGTGTTTGATATTTATGATGAACAAGCAAGCGAGCAACAAATTGCCGAAGCCGATGTGGTTATTTCCATGCTTCCTGCTTTCATGCACAAGCTGGTGGCCGAAAAATGTATCGAGTTCAGAAAACCCATGCTAACGGCATCGTATGCCACTGATGAAATAAAAGCGTTAAGCGAAAAAGCTGTTGAGGCCGGAATACCCATTTTCATGGAATTGGGTGTAGATCCGGGAATTGATCACATGTCGGCTATGAAAGTAATCAATCGTGTAAAAGAGGAGGGAGGTGAACTGACATCTTTTTACTCGTTTACTGGAGGACTGGTTGCTCCGGAATACGACAATAATCCATGGAATTACAAATTTACCTGGAATCCAAGAAATGTTGTGATGGCCGGCACAGGTGTTTCGCAATACATTAATAATGGACGTTACAAGTATATTCCTTACCATCGTCTTTTCGATCGTATTATTAAGAGAAGTATTTTGAATTATGGCGATTTTGAAGTCTATCCAAACCGTGACTCTTTGAAATACCGTGAGATATATGACCTGAAGGACATTCCTTCAATGTTTCGTGGTACCATCCGGCGTCCCGGATTTGCTAAAGCTTGGAATGTTTTTGTTACCCTTGGTTGTACAGACGATACATATCGCATTGAGAATTCTGAAAATATGAGTTATCGAGAGTTTATCAACGCATTTATGAAGTATCAGCCTGATGTGCCCGTTGAGATTAAGCTNNGAGGAGAAATGGACAATGGATCCACAGGACAAAGATATGATTGTGATGCAACATGAATTTAAGTATCGTTTAAATGGTAAGGAAAAAATGATTGTTTCCGCCATGGCAGTGGAAGGGAAAAATCAAGAGGAAACGGCTATGGCCATTACAGTTGGAACCCCTCTGGCCATCGCAACGAAGCTTGTGCTTACTGGCGTTTTGAACCGTACAGGAGTGCAGTTGCCCATTAATAAAGAAATTTATGAACCTATTTTGTCAGAACTTGAAAGTTTTGGTATAGGTTTTGTCGAGCAGGAATATTTAATAGCATAGTAGCTTTTTGAATTCAGACCGGAGTGAGGTGAGCTGAATGACACTTTTTGTCATGTCGATAACTAGTCGAACAGGTTTTTTTGTTTGTTAATATCAGCATGATTTGGCGATCTGTATTCTATCTGGCGACTGATTGATTTATTTCTTACTAAAACGCATACTGATGAAGTACCTTATCCTATTGTTTCTGATTGGCATAGTGGTGTATTATTTCCTGAAATGGCAAAAATCATCTCCACCAAAAGGGGATGATCCTTATTCTTCAGAAAATAATTCAGGAAATCCGTATAACACCAATGGTGGGACGCGAAAATCAGGAAATGGTTACGGCAAATGGATTGGCGGAGGGATTGGTTGGGCTTTTGCCGGCCCGATTGGTGGTCTTTTGGGTTTTGTGTTTGGCTCAATGTTCGATGGTTCAAGTATTGCAAGGCCTACAGGTGGCGACGCCGGAAGCAGGGATTTTGTAGCTAGTTTGTTGGTGCTGACAGCCGGGATTATGAAGGCTGACGGGCGGGTAACGCGAAACGAACTTGAATTTGTAAGGCAGTTTTTGGTGCAAAATTTTGGTCATGAAAGGGCTACACAGTATATAAAAATGCTGGGTGATATCGTAAAACAGGATTTTGAAGTGCGAGAAATGGCTCAACAGGTGGGTAGGTTTATGGACTATAGCTCGCGTTTGACGTTGTTACAGTATTTGTTCGGCGTGGCTATGTCAGATGGAAAAGCCGGACCGGCAGAGGTTGATTTGATTGATTCCATTGCAGGTTATATGGGAATTGGAAAAGCTGACTATAGCTCGATAAAAGCCATGTTTGTTAAAGAAACCGACAGCGCTTATAAAATTCTGGAAATCGACCCCGCTGCCACAAACGAAGAAGTAAAAAAAGCCTACCGTGATTTGGCTAAGAAATACCATCCTGATAAAGTCGCACATTTGGGTGAAGAGGTTAAAAAAACCGCTGAAGAAAAAATCACTCAGTTAAATGCCGCTTACGAGGCCATTAAAGAAAAGCGCGGGATGAATTAGTCGTGGAATCTCCAATTGATGCCGAAGTAAAACCGGGCATCCCTTGCGGGATAATTGGGGGAAGAATAATAACGATAATCACCAAAATAGCCGTTAACATGGGCGATCTTAAAAAATAGTCGGGCACGCTTTACTACTAAAGTAAGATAGTAATCTATATAAGCATAGTCGCCAATCTTTTGCTCGTTTTGAAGATAAAAAAGCCTTAGTTCCGGCATATAGGCATCTGCATAATATGCGGTGAAATAGGTAATTTGGAAACCTGTTTTAAACGTAGCAGCTTCTTTAAAAATCGTGTGTTTGAAAAATAAGTCGGCCGTACCGCTTAGTTTTGGTTGACGGATAATATTAGGTTGGCTTGTTTCCTGATAAACCACACGTGTGTTCAGACCTAAACTTTTCCATTTCAGAGAGCCATCAAGATAAATTAACATTACCGTTTCCCCTTTCTCAATCTGTTTTGGGCGAACTGAGTCGTCGAGATAGGTATAGTTTTCAACGGTAAAGAATTTTCCACCTACCGTAATTCCCTTGAAGGAATAGTTGGCATCGAGAATGGTGTATTTCTCCTTTTTCAGGGAAACATTCCATCGGTAATTATTGCTGTTGAATTTGCTGAAATACCATTCAGGGGTTTTGTTCAAGAGGATAAGTGAAGCTTTGAACAAGCCAGCGTTTTTCTCTTTCTTGCCAAAATACTGGGTAAGAACACCTTCTATTTTGAAGTCCCCTCCATTGTAATCTCCTGCCGTGTAGTAGGCATTGGCATCCAGATAGAAACTACGCCCGATATTAATGCCCAGCCCACCTGATGAAGTAAGCTGGTTGAATTTGTCGTTTACAGAGTCATACGCATAAGATTGAGTAATTTGGTTTTGGGTGAGCCCAAAATGTAGATAGAAAGGTTTGTCATCCGCTGTTTCGCTGTAGGCTAGACTCGACCATTTTATGCTGTTACTAATCAATTCCTGATATACCGAGTCGTAGGTGGAAGTTGAATCAATAGGGGCGAGTCGACCGATGTAATAATCATTTAAGCCGTCCGGATCAGTATATATGAGCTGATTACGTTGATATTGGAATGAATAGGAAATGCTTCCTGCATCAATTTTACGCTTGATCGAATCCTTTGTCTGTTCTGGTTTCTGTAGATTGAAATACTGTTCAATGTAAAACCCGGATTTTTTAACCAGATTGCTTGCATTGTCGAGGTATACAGGTATTACCCGACGGTCTTTCTCAAGGTTTTCTTCAAACAAAGTATCATTTGAAATACCTCCGTTTTCCTGCATTTCCAGCTTGTTCCGCAAGTAATTTGCTAAGAGGCCATATCTTTTATTTGGGGTCTGGTATAGGCCGGTGAAATAGACACGTGTATCGTTTGTTTTGCTGTTTTTATATGGACCGGGCGAGTTATTCAATCCGAATTGCATCCCCAGAGTAAAACCTTTAAAAAGTTGACGCGTGAAAGTGACTTCCAGATTTTGTTCCTTTTTCGACCCCATCACGTAAAAGATTTCAGTGTATGGTTGGAGTTGGTGGTAGTATTTAACCTGATGATTATCGAAGAGGTAGTTTTCGAATGATTGTAATTGTAGGTTGTAGAAGGGAGACAGGGTAGGGGCGAAGGTGAGGTTTTTAGCAGCCAGGCCGATATTACTTAAGGTAGCATAGAGTTTATTGCCAAAAGTGAGCGGGTCATACTGTTGAAAGTAGGTAATTGAGGTATCGATGGGATGGATTCTGCCCAGTTTCAGATTGGTAAAGGAGTATTCAAAATATTCAACTTTAGTTGAGTCAATGTACGAGACAGAGTCTGGTAATACAGCTGCAACAGTTTGGCTGTGAGTGTATTTTAAGGGGATTACCCAAAGAATACCCAGCATGCAAAGCCAAAGAAGTAAGAAGTTGTAAGTTTTCAAGACAAACGCGATTAATAATTTGTCAAATTTAATGAAACCTATTTAAGAATAGGCGAATTCTGAAATAATAGCCAAAAAAAAACCCCTGAGA
>DJVY01000133.1 GCA_002440885.1 Bacteroidales bacterium UBA6244 | reverse complement strand
ACCTCCGTGACTTCTTTGTGCAGCTCCGTGTAACAACCTATTAGCTATATCACGAAGAACCACAAAGAAGCCACGAAGTGACACGAAGGTTAAAATTGAATCATATTTTATTGACTATCAGAAATAAAAGCTCAAAAAATTACACGCGAAACATGGGATATTAACATTAAAAAATTGCTAATGGCTAAAGACTGGTTTTGCGTTCACCGAAAACTTTCAGGGTTGCTTATCAAGTTCGGAGATCCTACTCCCTGCTTCCCTTTTAATAAACAACCAATAAAATTGATTTGGATATTTCATACTTTATTGCAATTATTGATTTGGAATATTTATATTTGCATTTAATTATTGATTTGGAATATTTACATTTAGTATCAGATATTGATTTGGAATACTAAAAACAAATTGAGATGTATCTAAATAGGACAATAGATAGTGAGCTTCTAAGCTGGAAGTTAGCTAAAACGAGAAAACCTCTGATGTTGCGTGGGGCTCGTCAGGTAGGTAAAACCTCAACTGTAAAAAAGTTCGCAACGCATTTTACCTATTTTGTAGAAATAAACTTTGATGAGAACCTGGTTTTTTCAGAGATTTTTGAAAAAAAAATATCGGTATTTGAAGTTTGCGAACAACTTTCGGTATTGACTAATACTCCCATTGTGGAAGGACAAACACTGTTGTTTTTAGATGAGATACAAGCCTGTATTCCAGCTATTAGTATGCTCCGCTATTTTTACGAAAAAATGCCCGCATTGCATGTCATTGCGGCCGGCTCTTTGTTGGAGTTTGCAATGGCTGACATTCCATCCATTGGTGTTGGAAGAGTTCGTTCGATGTATATGTATCCGCTTTCTTTCCGTGAATTTTTAATGGCTCACGAGGAGCACTTGATACTGGAACAATTGAATAAGGCTTCCGTTTTCAAACCCTTACCAGAACAGATACATCAAAAATTAATTAATTTCTATAAAAAATTTCTCATTGTTGGCGGTATGCCCGAGGCCGTGAGGGTGTATGTTAACAACAGAGATTTATTGGAAGTACAACGGGTTTTAAACGATTTATTGATATCGGTACAAGCTGATTTCGCCAAGTATAAATCGAATGTGCCCGGCGCTAGGTTAATAGAGGTTTTTAATGCCATTGCCCGGCAGGTGGCAACAAAATTCACCTATAGTTATCCGCAAGCAACCTTAAATAATTTGCAAATTAGAGAAGCCATTGAGCTGTTAAAAATGGCAGGCTTGGTTTATGCGGTTACACATAGTGCTGCCAATGGCATTCCTCTCGGCGCTGAAATAAATCCCAAAAAAACCAAGTACTTACTTTTTGACACAGGAATATTTCAGCGAATTTTAGGTTTAAATATTGCAGATTTACTCATAAGCGATGACTTTAATGCCATAAACAAAGGCCATATTGCCGAATTGCATGTAGGATTAGAATTGTTAAAAGCCGAAAGTTGCTATCAGAAGTCCGATTTATTCTACTGGCAGCGCGATGCAAAAAATAGTCAGGCGGAAGTAGATTATGTTTGTCAGTTTAATAATGTCATTGTTCCTGTTGAAGTCAAAGCAGGAACAAAAGGCAGTATGCAAAGTTTGTATTTATTTTTAAAAGAAAAGGGATTAACACAGGGTTATAGACTTTCTCTCGAAAATTTCTCCAGAATGGAACAGATTAAAATTCTACCTGTTTATGCGGTTAATAGGTTAGGAGATAATATACAAAAATAAAAATTAAGTGGTGATAGGAATGGTAGCTTTTGGCTATGCCGTTAATAATGAAGTGGCTTTTCAGGCTAAAAGGGCTTTTGGCTGCTTTACTCGTACCCATTGAGAAACAAAAGCTAAGAGCCAAAAGCCAAAAAAATTAAGCAAGAAAAAGAAAGTATAACCAGACAAAGATTAGCGTTTTGGCGTGTTAAGCAACATGGCATTACGTTGTTGTTTCATTTTCTCATCGGTAAGGTATTCCTCGAAGTCCATGTATTTATCGATAATCCCGTTAGGCGTAAGTTCGATGACCCTGTTGCAGACGCTCTCGATAAACTCGTGGTCGTGTGAAGCCATCAGGATATTGCCCGGATAGGTTTTCATGTTGTTATTAAACGACTGGATCGACTCCATATCGAGGTGGTTTGTTGGGTGATCGAGCACCAGGACATTTGGATTCTGTAGCATCATACGCGCTATCATACACCTCATGCGCTCGCCTCCTGACAGAACCATCGCGTTTTTCGTGCCATCGTCACCCGAGAACAGCATCTTGCCAAGATAACCTCGGAGGAAATTCTCGCTCGTATCATCAGAAAATTGAGCAACCCAGTCGAAGAGTGTAATTTTTTTCGAGAAAAACCCGGTATTATCCATTGGTAAATAGGCAGGTGTTATGGTAACACCCCATTCGTACGAACCTGTTTTGGGCACAAGTTCGCCCATGATAATTTTAAAAAACGCCGTAGCAGCGCGGTTATCGTGCGACAGAAAAACAATTTTATCATTTTTGCTCACATGAAAATTCACCCCTTTAAACAAAGGTGTTCCATCTTCAAGATCATAGCTCAGGTTTTCCACCAACAGCACTTTGTCGCCGGCAGCACGTTCCGGTTTAAAAATGATGCCAGGGTAGCGCCTTGTGCTGGGCTCTATTTCATCGATATTCAGTTTTTCGAGCATTTTTTTACGACTTGTCGCCTGTTTCGATTTACTCACATTGGCACTAAAACGCGAGATAAACTCCTGTAGCTCTTTTCTTTTGTCTTCAGCCTTTTTGTTGGCCGCCGATCGCTGGCGCAGCGCAAGCTGACTCGACTCATACCAGAAAGTATAGTTGCCTGAAAACATACGAATACGACCATAATCGATGTCGATGATGTGGGTACATACATTGTCGAGGAAGTGCCTGTCGTGAGAGACTACGATCACGGTGTTTTCAAAATTTGCCAGATAGTTTTCGAGCCACAGCACCGTTTCAAGGTCCAGGTCGTTGGTTGGCTCATCGAGCAGTAGGTTATCGGGGTTGCCAAAAAGAGCCTGAGCCAGCAATATCCTCACTTTCTCTTTCGAGCTCATTTCCTGCATCAGGCTATGGTGCAACGACTCCTTTATTCCCAGTCCGCTAAGTAACTCAGCAGCATCGCTTTCGGCATTCCATCCGTTCATGGCGGCGAACTCATCCTCTAGTTTGGCGGCTTTCATCCCATCGGCCTCGTCAAAATCGGTTTTAGCATAAAGAATCTCCTTTTCACGCATGTTTTTCCACAACTTCTCATGCCCCATCAACACGGTATCAAGCACCCTGAATGCATCGAAAGCATAGTGATCCTGTTGCAATACCGACAGCCTTTCGCCCGGCTCCATCGAAACCGTTCCGCGGGTGGCCTCGAGTGTACCCGAAAGGATATTTAGAAAAGTGGATTTACCCGCCCCATTGGCTCCAATAACTCCGTAGCAGTTGCCCGGAGTACATTTGAGGTTGACGTCAGCAAATAAAGGATGTTTACCAAAGCGAATAGCCAGGTCAGATATTGTAATCATAGCGTTTTAATAGAGGCGGCAAAAGTACACAAAAGTAACAAGTAACTTTTTGTCATTTTACAACTATATCGTCGGCTTATTTTATTTCAAAATCAAATACGCATTATTTTGCTGATTCTGCTTATAACAAACAGCCGATGAGATACACTCAATTCGTCAGTCGCTTACCAACAACCACTCTTGCGCGATTAATCCTTCCTTGTGAAACAGTTTTACGAAGTATAATCCACTTTTTAGGTTATTTCGATGAAGTGATATGGTATGCCCATTGATGTGATCAACTTTCATAATTTGCTGACCATGCAGAGTAAACAAGAGAAGTGTTGCGTTATCTAGTGGCACTTTTGATTTGATAACAGTTTCTGTAGTAAATGGATTTGGACAAACATCAATAATATTGGAATCGAATCCATTGTTTTCATCTACACCTATTACGGGCAAACCTATTATATTTGAGCTTGAAGCGTTTAGTGCTTTTTCGTTGTAACAATTTATACTCCATTGTGTTTCAACGCGACTCAAGGCATTTGGAAACAGATCATAATCCGGATCGTTGATTGATAATTGAGAACCAGAAACACCCCCCACCAAACTCCAGTTTCCATCAGCGTAATTATCCCTGAATAAAAGATAGGCAAATAACTGGGGGATTGGGGTAATCTCACCCTCAATCTCATAATGATTCCAGCTAAATATACTCCCATTGTGGGATATAAAAATTGTATTATGATAGGGCCCAAGGTTGCTATAAACACCACAAGTATCCAATACCTGTAGTTTGTATCTGTACGAACCAATGTTGGGATCACCAGTGTAAGGAAAATACTGTTGTCTGACTGTATCGATAAAGAAATTTTGAGAATCGAACCCTACCGACCCAATCCTTTTGAACACAGCTGATGTTGTCTCACGATAAACGATAATCGAATCATAACTATTGTATTGTGTTTTATCCCAATAAATTAAGTTATTCCTTGATGAACTATCTACAGTTACCATGCAAATGTTGGGAGGTTGAGGAATAGCATTGTTTCTGTGAATTGAAATACTAAATGGCATATCGTAAAAACAATTAACTATATCTGATTTTCCGTCCCTATCCAAATCGGCCAGAAATAGTGTGTTTGGGCTGTTGCTGGTATGTAATTCAACGGCGGAAGCAAATGAAATCTCGTCACTTGTGCTCGTGTTTAACAAAATGCCAATATAGCTTTCTGTTGAGTTGCAGAAAGCGATATCTGGCTGCCCGTTTCCATCAATGTCGGCGGATGATGCTTCAAATATAAAGCCTTCAGAAACAATGTCCATGACAGGCAAAAAGGAAATGTTGTTGGGGGTACTGATGTTTTTAATTATCGACAATGAATAAGGAAAGCCTTCATTAACGGTAACTATTTCAAATAAGCCGTCGCCATTAAGGTCGCTCGAAAAAATATCCCAAGGATTCAAACCAGTGGGATAATTCCCCACAAAATCGAGAGAAACCGCTCCAATAGTGCTTGTATTAGCATACACCGCAACACAGTTTTCCATTATTTTTGTTTTAGCAATATCAGGCTTCCCATCGCCGTCATAGTCAAATATCGAAATATACCCTGCACCACTATCGGCTATATTAATGATTTCTGCAAATGAGATGCTATCTGCTGTGCTTGTATTCAATAATACAGATGTGGTGCCAACATACCAATATGTTACAACCAAATCTGTTTTTCCATCTCCATCAATATCGCCAGAAGTAACATTGCGGGGCTCATCGGCAACTGATATATTTATTTTTGGAGCAAAGTCTATTATTCCATCTGCACTTGTGTTTTTGTATAGGCTTATTTGGTTGTTATATTGATGAACCAATGCAAAATCCTGCCTCCCGTCTCCATTAAAATCACTTATTGTAAAATCGACAGGGTAATCAGCAGAAAGAAAATCTGTTGGGTTACCAAACGTAATATTGCCCGGATAACTTGTATTGCTATAAAGGGAAATAAGTCCACCTATTTGAGAGAGGAGCAAATCGGGCTGGCCATCACTGTTGAAGTCGCTAGCGGAAATTTTATAGGTATGCTTATCAGTTGGTATGTCAGGACTTTGAACGAAACACGAGGTGTCGAAAACACCGCAGTATGGAAATGTGACATTAAATACTCCCGAAGAAATCGCGGTTAGGTTGGTCGAAAGATCAGTTACCGTAATGGGATGATACGTTGCCCCGGAAGGAACAATAACCTGCAAACTTGTTGAAGTAGATGAAAGTACGGTAGCTTCTACAGCACCAAAAAATACGATATTGTTCGATCGCGTTAGATTAAACCCAGAACCGGCAATTAAAACACTGGTTCCAATTTCTCCTGAAACAGGTGTGAACGAAGAAATCTTAGGCTGAGCATTCAAATTCATACCAGTAACGTAAGCTACAAGCAAAAAAGCAAATACCCTGATTTTGGTGGTGTAAAATAGCATTAGGTTTACATTTTTAATGACGACATGTCGCAAATATAACACATCGTTTGATTAATTTGGGTAAAGTCTCATGGATTTTTTACAGAACAGAACCAAAATCTTCATTTCAGAGCGTGATTGCGATTGAAAAGAAAGCCGTACTGATTTTTAGGTCAGGCAATCCACATGGAACAAGCCGTAAACCGAAAAATAAATACCCAGTTAACACCTGAGCAATATTCCGTTCAAACGGTAATGATCTCAGGGTAATCTTTCCCATATGACCTCAAAAAATACTATTTTTGCCCACACTAACAAAAATGCCAACCGCATGACAGCATTGTATTTTAAAGAAATACGCAGTTTTCTCAGTTCCCTGATGGGATACGTGATTATTCTGGTTTTTCTGATCGCCATAAGTTTGTTTCTTTGGGTTTTTCCCACTGAATTCAACATCTTTGATTACGGATATGCTAATCTCGATGGATTGTTTGTGATTGCTCCATTCGTGTTTCTGTTTCTCGTTCCTTCGCTTACCATGCGGTCGTTTGCCGAAGAGAAAAAAAGTGGCACGATTGAATTACTTTACACCCGGCCATTAACCGACATGGAGATCATTCGGGCCAAATTTATGGCCTCTTTTACCCTGATAATCATCGCGCTGATACCAACTTTGATTTATTATTTAACTGTGTACACGTTAGGCTTTCCTCCCGGAAATATCGATTCAGGCAGTATTTGGGGAAGTTATATCGGTTTGTTGTTTTTGGGTGGAGCCTTTACCGCCATAGGGATATTTACCAGCTCTGTGAGCGACAACCAGGTTACATCGTTTGTTATTGCCGTCATTCTGAGTGCCTTTATTTATTTGGGTTTCGAGCTCATCTACTCACTTGACCTGTTCGGTTCAGTTGATTTGTTTATCAGGTCGTTGGGTATCAGTGCCCATTACAGTTCCATAAGTCGGGGCGTCATCGACACGCGCGACGTCGTCTACTTCCTGAGTCTGATTGTCCTGTTTTTATATTTAACAAAATTCTCTTTGTCGCGAAGGAAGTGGTAACCAAAGATTTGTAAAGATGAAAGAAAGAAAAGTATCGGCCACACGTCAATCATTTGTTCAGATATCTCTCGTGATAGCCTTGATAGTTTTGGTGAATATAGTTGGTTCTTACGTGTTTACGCGTTTCGATCTGACCAATGAAAAAAGATATACCTTGTCGAAAGAAACCCGCGAATTACTTAAAAATGTAGACGATATCGTGTTCTTCAGGGTGTACCTGGAAGGAGAATTTCCGGCCGGTTTTAAACGGCTGAAACGCGAAACCAAAGAACTGCTCGATGAGTTCAGGGCTTACAACCATAACATTGCTTATGAATTTGTTAACCCTTCGGCGAGTGAAAATCAGGCCGAACGCAATGCCACGTATCAACTCCTGATGCAACAAGGGCTTCAACCTACAAATCTTCAGGTAAAAACAAAAACAGGGCTGGAACAACAAGTAATTTTTCCGGGAGCTTTGGTTACTTACCGAAACAACGAAGCGGCCATAGAATTACTTGACACACAACTCAATGTGCCACCCGAAGCGGTGTTAAATAACTCCATTCAAAACCTGGAGTTCAAACTCGCCAATGTGATCAGGAAACTCACGCGGTTTAAAAAGCAACACATTGCATTCATCGAAGGTCATGGTGAATTGGATGAGAAAGAGGTTTTCGATCTCAGCCAAACTCTGGAGGAAGATTATATCGTCGACAGAATAACCATTTCAGGTCAACTTAACGCCTTAGTTAACAGAACTTTGAATGATTCGACATCAAATCAATGGGAGATTACACCTAAATATACCGCCATCATCATTGCCGGACCTGATTCACTTTTTTCTGGAAAGGACCGTTTCATCATCGATCAATACCTCATGTATGGTGGGAAGATTTTGTGGTTTATCGACCCTGTTTTCGCCAGTATGGACAGCATTCAAAATGCTGAAAGCACCGTAGCCATTGAGAAGCATCTCGATCTGCAATCACAATTATTCACCTATGGCATCAGGCTTAACAACGATTTGGTGTTGGATTTAAATGCCATCGCCATTCCCATACGCACCGGGCAAATGGGAAACCAACCGCAAATTGACTTCTTCCCATGGTACTATTTTCCCATGATCATGCCGGCATCTGCTCACCCGATAGCCAAAAATTTAAACGCCATTAAAACACAGTTCGTCAGCAGCATCGACACCACCACCCTGCCTGGCACAAAAAAAACAGTTCTGCTTACGACTTCACCCTATTCCCGTGTTGAACCTGTCCCCACCATGATCAGCCTGGGGTTATTGCGTGAACAACCCAACGAACGAGATTATGCCGCGCCACCCCAAGCCATAGCCGTGCTCCTCGAGGGCAATTTCCTTTCTGATTTCCGCAATCGAATCCCTCCGGAGATAATAAATGACAAAGGAATAGGGTTCAAGGAAGAAAGCCTGCCTACCGCCATGCTCGTGGTTTCGGATGCAGATATCCTACGTAACCAATTTCATATCCCGCAAGGATATCCCCTCCCCTTGGGTTTTGATCAATTTACCAACGAAACATATGGCAACAAGGACTTTGTGCTTAACGCTATCAGTTACCTTACCGATGGGCCGGGTTTGGTGTCGATACGATCACGCGAAATGAAATTGCGCTTGCTCGACAAATCGCTGATTAATGAACACAAAACCATGTGGCAACTGATCAACGTAGTTGTTCCTGTGGTTTTGATTGTGCTGGCAGGATTTGTTTTCAATGTGATCCGAAAACGCAAATACACCAGACGACCTCATTAATCAGTCAGCTTAAATAGTAACGACTTTGAAGAATAGAAACTAATCAAATGAAAAAAAATCAAATTTATATCATTCTGCTGCTCCTGCTCGTCGGGGTTTCGGTTTGGTTTATCACCAGCGACAGGTATTCCACGTTGGCCGACAGAGAAGCAGATTTTAGCGTGGCCGACACTTCATCCGTGTCGAAAATATTTTTGGCCGACAAAAACCTGAACAGCATCACCCTTGAGCGAACCTCGAAAGGATGGAAGCTCGACGGGAAATTTAATGCCAACGGCCGCATGGTTGAGAACTTGTTAAGCACCTTGCTGCGGGTAAAAGTTATGGCTCCGGTACCTAAAATCACCCAGGATAATGTGATCAAACGAATGGCTGCGTTGGGCATAAAGGTAGAAATATACCAAAACAGCTATCGGGTTAACCTGTTTAATGCGATCAAATTATTTCCATACGAAAAACTCACAAAGGTGTTTTATGTAGGCGATGTAACGCCAAACAATTTAGGGACTTACATGCTGAAAGAAGGAGCATCGCAACCCTACATTACCCATATACCGGGGTTCAGGGGGTTTTTGTCGCCACAGTTTACTCCCAAGGCTGACGATTGGAAGAGCCATGAAGTGTTCAGTCATACACTCAACGAGATCAAAAGCATACAGTTAGATTTCATTGAAACACCGGAAAATAGTTTCAAAGTAGAAGTAATTGACAATGTCGGCAATTATCGCCTGACTGATTTAACTGAAAACAAAGCTGTTGCCACCTACGACACCTTAAAAATCCTGAACTTTCTGACTTCGTTCGCCGATGTGAGATACGAAACCCGCATGAACAATTTAATGGCCCAGGTTAGAATCGACTCGGTAGTGCAATCGCCTGGTTTGTATGAGCTTACATTGGTAGACGTGAACAACGACACCACTTATGTAAAGATGTTTAAAAAAGGTGCTGTTCCGGAAGAGGTGGCGCAGGCAGCCTACAACACGCTGGTTCCTGTCGATCATGATCGTTTTTACGGATTGCTAAACGATGGCGAAGATTTCGTGGTACTTCAATACTACGTTTTCGATAAGTTGTTGCACCCGCTCGACTATTATACCGGGCAAGATTCAGACCAGACAGAATAGAAAACAACAGTTTTCTTACTCCTCCGGTTTCATTATCACACCTTTGTTATGCTTCCCATCGATGCGAATCAGCAGTGGTTTGCTGAAGTGCACGTGGCGAACATAGTCATTTTCAAATTCAGCCGGCATCTGATTCAGAAAGTCGATGTCGTATGATCCGTCCCGGATAAAGGGGTTTATGGTGAAATATCCCACCCTGAAAGATGTAAGGTTTTGAAAGAAATGGGTTCCCTGACTGGGGTCGATGCGGTAGCTGGCTAAACCAGACTCAACGATGAGGCGGGCGGCTGAAATTTGTGGCCACTTAACAGGAATGCCAAGCCAAGGGTCGCTCGACCCCCACCGCCCCGGACCGATGAGTACATAATTTTTTCCTGATTTTAAAAAGCGGCTGTTGATCTGCTCCACGTAGCTCACAAGTTCCTGGTTACGTGAGGCGCTGAAAGACTCAGTTCGTACGTAAACCACATCAAACACATCGTCAATGGTTCCATTCCCCAGAGCCGAGTTAGAAACAATGAGGCAACGTTCTTCTTCAATTTTTGAAAAGTCCAGGTTCACACTTTCTTCTTTCACCGCAATTGGTCTGATTTGAAGCAGATTAAATGAGGCCAGATTCCCGTCCTTCGTGTTTAAGTCAACGGCAAACTCAATTTCTACCGGATTGCCCATTTCCTGCTCACCCAGCTTTAATACTTTCTGGAGAATCTCTGAAATAGGATAGCTATTGTGTTTCAGAATATTAGAGAAAGTAATAACCTTTTTCCCATCATCGCTATATCCATCTCTGACTACATGATTATGCAGGTCGTAAGTAGAGGCAATGGCTCGGATGGAATCATCTTTTTCGGCCTGTCTGATTTTTAACTTCAACAAATTCAGGCTGTCGTTAGGCGTTGGGATGAATTCCTCCAGATCAGTGTTTAAGGCATAGAAATCCTTTTGCGTCTCGCGGAGGGTCATATCTGGGGTTGAAGTTTGCAGGATATTCTGCGGATAATTAGGACTAAAACGCAGCGACAATCCACCATCGACGATATATTTTCCCAATCCCAATGCCATGCTCACCGTACCATCTTCAGGTTTGCTCGGTGCGATGGGGTAATAATCGATAGAGCGTCCCACCCCGGAGAAGGTTGGATAAAAATGAGATCCGTAAGAAGTGCCACAAACTTCCTGAATAACAATGGCCATCTTTTCTTCATCAATTACATTGGAGGTGGCCGTCATATAGGCTTTGCTATCGCGATAATAAACAGAAGCATAAACTGCCTTGATGGCTTTGGATATCATTTCAAACATCTGACTCCGGTCTTCGATCAAAGGCAGCATGTAGGTGTTATAAATACCGGCAAAAGGCTGATAATGACTATCTTCGAGCAAACTACTCGAACGGACGGCCACCGGTTTCGATAAAGCCACGGCAATGGTGTACAAGTCGCCATAAACCTGCTGAGGCAGTGAGGCTTGCATAAACTGATCCAATATTTGCTCATCGGTAAATTCGTTGGAGAAAGCAATTGGATACAGTTTATTTACTTCCATGAATGAATCAAAAACATCCGTACCCAGAACCACTGTTTTCGGTATGGCGATTTCAATTTTCTCGAAATGATTGTATAACTTATTGCGGTTGATAAGTGAGTCCAGAAAGGCTAACCCTCTGGCTTTGCCACCAATAGACCCTTGACCGATACGTGAGATGCTAAAATACCGGTCGAAGTTTTCACGGTTAAAGCTAGAGATTACCCCACGTGCTTTGGCCATCCTGAACTCTGCGATAGAGTCAAAGATGAACTTTTTCGTCTCTTCGCAATCATTAAAGTCATCAGACTTAAAGGCCCTGAAAAGCTCAGCCAAAGGAAACAGCGCCCTGGCGCGTAACCACTTAGAAAAGTGGTCGCGCTCAATGTGGTAACGCAGTGAAGCGGTTGGAATTTTGTATACTTTCTCCTGCAAATCTCTTAAATCGCGTGCCCTACCGACCACAATGCCCATGTGGGGGTCTTTAAAAACGAAATCCCCAAAACCAAAGTACTCTTTGATAAACTCACGTAAATCGAAAGTCAGACTCTTAGAGTTTTTATCCAGAAAGCCTACCCTGATTTCTTTGGCCTTCCATCTGTTCTCGGGATCAGACGACTGTAGTAAAACCGGAGTATACTTGTTGTTTTTCTTGATAATTGCGCTCAATTTAATCCCGGCTTCTTTATCCATAACACCTGAACTGTCAACGGGATAAGAAATATCTGAGACCACCCCCAACAGGTTATGCTTGTACTTTTCGTACAGAGCCATTGCTTCCTTATAATTGGTAGCCAGCAGCACTTTTGGACGCCCACGCATACGCAGCATTCGTTGATGCTCATTAAGCCCTTCGGAAACAAAAGACTGCGATTGCTGAAAAATAATCTTATACATGATGGGCAGGTAACTCGAATAAAAACGGATGTTGTCCTCTACCAGGATGATGGTCTGCACCCCCACCTCTTCTACATCATGCTCCACGTTCATCTTGTCTTCAATCAGCTTGATGATGGCTAAAAGTATATCGGCATTGCCCAGCCAGCTAAAAATATAATCAATGGCATCGTGCTTGATTTTATTTATTTTCAGGGTAACTTCACGCGAAAACGGGGTAAGCATCACGATTGGAATCCAGGGATAAATTTCTTTGATGTCCATCGACAAAACCATGGTATCTTGTTTTTCGACACTTAACATGGTTATCACCAAATCAATGTTTTCGTCTTCGAGAATTTGCATCGCCTCCTGGCGCGAAGTAGCCTTGAAGAATTGTGGAGGATAGCGCAAACTTAAGGAGGTGTACTCATGAAAGATCTGTTCATCAATTCTGCCGTCTTCCTCAAGCATAAAGGCATCGTAAACACTCGAAATAAGCAGCACGTGATAAATACGTTTTTTCATCAGGTTGGTAAACGCTGCATCACTGTCGTAAAAGTTCTGCTTAAGCAAATCGGCTTTTTTATCAATCATGCTGATCGGTTTATGAATAGATGAGACAAAGATAATGAATCTGTTTATCGCTACATCGTTTGCCCATTTTGTTTGTTGGCGGGTTTTAAGCTGACCTGCCTGTCAACAAAAAAAGAGACTGTCACGCAAGCGCCGTCTCTTTTTTTTGGAAAGTTATATTTTTTTGTTGGGGGTGAGCTTCACAGAAAACCGTTTAGCCACATTGGCAGTCGCCATGACCTTTACCCCGCAGTTCAGCCGGGTTTCCGCAGGCGGGACAATCTTCGGTATAGGCGTGATCGTGTGTTTCTTCGGCGGAACTACAACCACAGCCACCTCCACCGTGATGATGGCCATGACCTCCTCCACCGCAGCAGGAATCCTCTTCTGAAGCTTCGTTTGAGCTGCTGCATCCGCAACCTGAACCACAGCCCCCTTTGGGTGCAAGATCGGCCTCGGTAATTTCTCTTACTCCCGTCACTTTGCCACTCACATGCAATTTTCTACCAACCAGTGGGTGGTTAAAATCCATTTTCACGGCCTCCTCCCCTATCTCGAGCACCTTGCCCTTGAGCGGATTTCCATGACTGTCCATCATTGAAATCTCATTACCAAGAAACAACAAGTCCTGCTTTATCACCCCATTAACCATGAAGGCACTTAAAGGAACTTGTATAAGAAGGTTGTCGTTATATTGCCCAAAGGCTTCCTCGGGAGAGAGACTAAATTCAAAGGCCTCTCCGGCTCCAAGTCCCATCATATGGGTTTCAAAACCTGGAATCATTTTATTGAACCCGAACATCATGTCGCGTGGACTTGTTTCGCCGGCAAACTCAATCATTTCGCCTTGCTCATCATCCAGCTTTATTTTATAGGCTACCTGAGCCACCGTATTTTTAGTAATTTTCATCATCCTTTGTTGTTTTTTTGAACACATTTGGCGCAAAAGTAAACATTCATTCCAATTTAGAATGTTTACAAATTGTTAAAATGCCAATTTAAGTAACCCGTTTTGCACCACGCTATCGAATTGCATCCTGTAATTTGTATCAACCGGCAACGAAGGTGGCGACTCTACCTTAAGCGGGTCGATGGCTTTTCCATTTCGATAAAAGCGAAAATCGAGGTGAGGGCCGGTGGCAAGACCTGTACTGCCCACATAACCGATAAGCTCTCCCTGCCGAACGTGTTTGCCTTCTGCCATGCCTTTGGCATACCCTTTCAGGTGCATGTAGGTTGTAGAATAAGTGCCATTGTGTTTGATTGTCAGATAATTCCCCCCACCTCCTCTTTGGTAGGCTTTTTTAACCACAGTACCATCGCCCACCGAATAAACGGGAGTACCTTCGGCGGCGGCATAATCAATTCCATGATGAGGACGTCGTATTTTAAGTACAGGATGCAGCCGGCTGTTTGAGAAATGGGAACTTATTCGGGTAAACCGTAAAGGAGCTTTCAGAAATGTACGTTGTAGCGATTTTCCGGTCTCATCAAAATAATCTCCTTTTTCGTTTTGAACAAAATAAAAAGCGAACAAGCTATCACCACCGTGCATCATCAGGGCAGCATCTACGCGTCCCAGACCAATATACTCTCCTTCGACGAATTGCTTCTCGTAAACCGCTTTGTACACATCCCCTTTTTGCAAACCGAAGAAATCTATCGTCCAGGCATATATTTCTGATAGTTCATTAGCCAGATTTGGATCGGCTTCCTGAGCAATAAGTGAGTTCCAAAGTGAACTTTCAATCACTCCCTGAATAGTATCCACCACCACATCAATTGTTTTGCGCCCCCGTGTAGCTTTTACCGTGTCGTTTAGCGCATAAAGCACGTACGAGACAGGTGATATTTCGTACACAAAATAGAGGGGTTGTGGAACAGAGTCGCGTGTGAGGATGACTGAATAGCTGTTTCCGGCACGAATTCGCCGCACATCAAAGGTGTCGCGTGTAGCTCTCGCCAGTTGGTCAATCGTTGAATAGTCAACCCCATGACGCAACAGAATATCAGCAAGAAACTCGTTTTTCTTAACAGTAGCTTCTATCACATCGAGCGTATCGATAACGATACCAAAAGCCATCTGAGGAACAACAATCAGCTCTTCAAGGTTTTCCAACCCGTTCTGGTCATTACTATCCTGATTTTTATCAAAAGAGCAGGAGGTGAGCATCAAGAAAACAACAAATACAAGAGAAGCCAGAATACGAATCATAAGCGGTTGCGATGGTCTAAGAAATACAGGTAGTAAAGCGTTAATTGGTCATTTTTATTGTGTGATTTTTCGAAAGATAAAGGATCACAAAACCGGCCAAAACGAAAGGAATACTCAGCCATTGGCCCATATTAAGCATCATATCGGTTTCGAAATGAACCTGAGGCAGCTTTATAAATTCGATTAAAAAACGAACGGAAAAGAGTACAATAAGGAAATAAGCGAATATTCGTCCATCAACAGGTTTGCCATCGTGTTTATAATAGTACCAGATAAGAAAGCCAAATAAGAGCAAATAGCTCAATGCTTCGTAAATTTGGGTAGGATGATGCGCAACGGCGGCATTTAAACCATAGTCGCGCACAAATACAAACCCCCAGGGCAAGGTGGTTACATCGCCATAGATTTCGGAATTCATTAAATTTCCCATCCGGATCAGAAAACCGGCCAATGAGGTAACAATAACAATGCGGTCGAGCACCCAGAAATAGGTTCGGTGGTATTGACGCGAGAAAAAGTAAAGCCCGATCAGGATGCCAATGGCAGCCCCATGACTGGCCAGACCCCCCTCCCAAATTTTGAGAATCTCCCATGGACGTGAAAGATAGTAATCCGGTTCATAAAACAAGCAGTGCCCCAGCCGTGCTCCGATGATGGTGAACACCACCATGTAGGTAGCCAAACTGTCGAGCACTTTAATAGGAACTTTTTCCCGTTCAAACATCTTTTGGAGAATCAGGTATCCAAAAACAAATCCCAGTGCAAACAGCAGCCCGTACCACCTGACTGAAAATCCACCAACCACAGGGATATCCTGTGGGATTATAAAAATCTCAGGCCTGACATTCCAGACTATTTCCAACATAAGCATAGCTAAAACTTTTTGGGCAAAGTTAATATTTTGCTACAAGCGGCGGTATTCAAAAGTAGGATATCCTTTCTCGCCTGATACCGGATCATAAAAACTGGTAAACCGCAGCTTGTAAAAAACGCCTGAACGTGTTTGGATAAAATAATTAAATCGTGGATTGCATTTATAGTAAAAGTCACCGCCATTGATATCACCAATCAGCTCCTTCCAGTTGTAACCAATGACATCAGGCCTGTGCGAATAGTCAAGATATAGCACATCATCGACCACCACGTTGTCGAAAACCATGGTTGAATCAAAAGCTACAGCTACTCCGTTAGGGTTTATCAAGACACCTGTCAGCAGATAAGGATAATTCTCACCCTCCGAAGTAATCAGCATGGTGGTATACTGAGTAAACAACAAATCCCAATTATTATTTAAGGGTTCCGTTTGCAAGGCGGCCTGGGTATCAAAGCTAAACTGGACGGTGTTGTATCCGGCCTCTTTCCCGATAAGGTATTCATGCTGGTCGGAGTTATCCATTTTGCAAAAGCTAAACCGGTATTTATCGGCTGCGAGCCTATGAAATATCACTTTCCTTAAACCCAGAACTCTGCCCAGGTCGTCAATACCCCGATCGACGATGTAAACACGTTGTGGGAACAGGGTATCAGCTCCAGCCAACACAAGCCAGTCGCCAAAGGCTACAGAATCAGGATTTCCGCTTGAGGCATCAAACCGCCAGGTCAGGCCTGTGGTATCTGTAACATCCTCGAAACGAAGAGCGTTGGTCGCTGCGGCCATCATAAATTTTGCCGTGTTGAGCCGTATTTGGTATCCTGTATCGGAAGAGCTGAACATCAAATCATAATCGCTTTTCAGGTTCTGTGCCACCTGTTCGCCCGTTGTCAGATCGAAATACACTTGATGGCTGTAGTACTGCGTCATGGGTATCATTTCCACTTTTGTGGTATCAACCGGATGCGGAGCAATTTTACTGTCTTCCTTAAAACATGAGGTGGTAAGCCCTATGAAAAGAGACATGAGCAAGAAAAACAGGATAATTTGTTTCATTACTGTGTGATATTAAATTGAATTTTAACGAAATAGGTCCGTCCCCAGTTAACAGGAACAGCCCCTGTGCCACCCCCTGAGTGCCCTGTACCTCCGCCACCTCCACCACTTGCTGCGATATTGGTATTGTCGAACAGGTTTTTTACACCGGCCTGTATGTTTAACCGGTGCTTGTAAAACCACCTTCCCACATTCATATCCAAGGTGTTATACGCATCAATCGTGCTAATCACCTGTTCGTCATTTTCACCAAGCGTCAGCTCCGGGTAGGCTCCGTTGTACTTATAAAACAAACTGAAATCCAAGGCAGTTTTCTTCCAATGCACATTCGACTGCACAGTAACATCGGTAGAGTAAATAAAATCGGGCTTAGGACCATCTGACGAAAGCACAAGTTTTCGCCCTGTGGTAGCATACCCCAGCACAAGCTTCAGCCAGGGATATACGCGGTTATTAAAACTCACATCAAAGCCTTGCGTATAATACTGGTCTACATTAACATAGGTGTAAATCATTTGCTCCTCACTTACACTTTGCAACTGTATTTTATTTTTCAGGTGATTATAAAACAGGCCAAGATCAATTCCCCAGTTGTACATCGAAGCTTTTTGGGTATTGTAAGTCAGGTCCATGCTGATGTTCTGAGAGGTTTCAGCCTCCAGGTCAGGGTTTCCGATAATGTTGTGGTTGATATCCACAAAATACAGGTAAAGTTCTTTTAATGAAGGAGCGCGGAATCCCTTTGCCACTGAAGCCCTGATAGCAAATTCTTCTCTAATATTCCATTTCACATTCAAGGAATATACCAGCGGAGCTTTGTATTTTGTGTTGTAGATATACCTGATTCCAGGCTGAATATCCAGCTGAGGCAGAGGGGTATAGGCCAGACTTAGGAAGGTGGCATAATCGCCAATTTCCTGATGTTCATTTTCAACACGTTTACCTCCGCCGCTCTCGTGGGTGATATCAAATCCCAATTGGTATTTTATCAAGTTATTGGGCAGGCTGTTGCTAAACACCGGACGCACTAAAATGTTATCGAACCAGCTGGTATCCTGCGAGTCAATCCCGACATAAAGTGTTTCGCTGAGGTTAGTCAAGTCCTTAATCCAGGTATTTTTAGCCCTTCGGTAGTAGGAATAGGCACCCACAACATTCAGGTTGCCGGAATTAAAAAGGCTCTGGTTAAATTCGGCGCGGGTAGTCCACCTGTCGGTATAAAAATACTTATCGAAGGCCTTGTCGAGATTAAAAACCGGGGAGGGATACCCCTTGTCTCTTATTTCTTCACTAAAGTAAGCGACTGTAGCTTTCACCGAAGTTTTAGCTGTTTTAAACATATACGAAAAATCCGTATCGTACTGAAGTTTGGGCTTCCACTGCTTCCAACGTGAGGTATCAACTTCGCTAAATCCGCCAAAAAAATTGCGTGAGCCATTTAAAGATACACTGTTTTTACCCTTGGAGTAACTTCCTCCCACACTGGCATTATACACACCAACTGTTTCAGTATACAGCTCACCATAGGCTGATAAGCGAGTCCTGTCGGGTTGCTTGGTAATGATATTAATGACGCCGGCCAGCGCATTGCTGCCGTAAATTACCGACATAGGGCCTTCAATAATTTCCAGGTGGTCCACATCCTGCATATTCATTTGCTGCAGGTCGAGCTGTCCGTTCTGACGACCAATAACAGGCACACCATCAACTAAAAACTTTACATGCTCACCACCTAGACCCTGCATTACGATTGAAGATCCAAAAATGTTATCGCGTGTACTCCTTATATTCAGTTCGCCGGCAAGCATTTCACTTAAGTTTACAGCGGCTTTCTGGCTTATCGCAAGAGATGAAATCACCTTAACCTTGTAAATGGATTTATCTACACGTTCGGGAGCAATCTGGCCTGTAACCACCACTTCATCTACATTGTACACACAAGGTTCGAGGAGCAACTTTTTATCGATACCGGGATAAAGCGTATCTGATGCCGGCAAATACCCTACAAACGAAATATTTACAATGATAGGAGAGGTAAGGTCAAAGCTGACCTCTCCTGAAATACTCGTTGTAACGGTAATGGGCTTTTGGGGCTTTTGTGAAATGGGCTCACCTAATACATGGGCAAACGCCACCACCTCACCACTTACTTTATCAACCAAGGTAAGTCTGGTTTGCTGTGCAAATCCTTTTGGAAATACCAGCCAAACCAGACTTAAGGCTACGAGCAGAATACGCATGGGTTTACTGAACCATGAGTTTATGACTGTGAATCGTTTGGTTATGCTGCAATCTGGCAACATAAAGCCCTGTATTTAAATCTAAAGAAATTTCCACACCGCTTTGCAAATCAATTCCGTTAAGGGTTTGATTAAACACCTGGCGACCACTCAGATCAAAAACACTAAAATCGGCAACGCCATCAATTCCTTCGATACGTACATTCAACCGATCGTTGGCAGGGACAGGAAACAATTGCAACGCTTCTTTTTCGCTCACGATGTCGTTTACTGAGGACAACGAAACAATTTTCTTATCCAACGCGAAAGCGCCTGTACCTGTTCCGCCCCAATAAACAAAGGTAAGCTTATACACATCGTCATTGCCTGCTTTCACAAAATAGCAGGTTGAGTCGACCATTTTAAAGCTAAAAGTACCCATATCAAAGTACTTCCAGTCAGCTCCGACAATGTTTTTATCTGTCACGAAAGCCTTGTCAAACCAGCTACTGAAATCATCAGCCACTGGGTAAAAATGATTTGCTCCTGTTTCAACATTGTTGGTAACGCCTGTAACCAAGTAGGGAACCATGTTACCTTCGTTATCGGGCACCAGGTTGATAAACTTGGTAAAAAGCAAATCCCAGGAGTCAGCGGCTGGCTCACGGTCGAGTTCCTGGTTGTCTTTCAAACTGTAATAAGCAAAACGTTTCGACTCGTAAGGAACAACATTAAATTCTACTGCCTGTTCTTCACTGCCATCGAGGTTGGCATACCTAAAATTGTAGATGTTTTGTGCTGAAAATTTACTTTCGATCCAAAGTTTCTTTATTGAACCATCGGGGTAAGCAACCACAAAAAGGGAATCGCCGGTCAGGTTGTGAGTAGCCATATTGTAAATCCCCCAGCCATAATCAGGATGTTCGGAGGCGTGGGCATTGAAAGCACCATCTTCCCAGATGGTAGGAGAATTGGTCATATTTGACCAGGTTGACATACCAGCCGTATCTACTGTCGCCCATGCACTTGTATCGCCACCAGGATAGGTGAATAGTTTAAGTCCGGCACCATCGTTAATAAGTATTCCGGCGCTAAAGCGTGCGGTATAAAAGGCTATATCCCAGTTGGTCATGGGAGCTTCGCCTACCAGTCCATTGGTCATACTGTAGAACAAATCGTTAGCATAGCCAGGTCCCATTGAAAGGGAATCACGTGTATAATCTTGAGCAACAACCTTATTAACAGGCAAGAATACGACCACCATCACAGCGGCAATAAGAAAGGAGGTAAATTTTTTCATTGTATAAAAATTAATGTATTTGTATTGTGCTTTTCCATTACTAGAATCGCGAAAATTTAACAACCCTTTGCCAAGCAGTGCTTTGCAGCCGAATAAGCCGGTGTATGCTTTTCGTAACTACCGGAGAATAATCTCTAAAAGGAACTACAGCAACAAAACAGCTAAAACATGGGGTTGTTTAGCAAAAGCCGGAAGGAAAACAAATTCACTTCAAGGGCAGCTTAAGAAATTTTTTATGGAATCAGGATTGTGGCGGGCCTCGCAAAGAAACCGACTGGTGGTATCTTTGCTGAAACATGTCGCGATAATTAAACCTTACGGTTATGTTTTTTGCGAAATCACCTAACAGCGTTGAATAATCATCCGCAACAACAGAATGAAGAGTATGTTTGTATTTATCTACTGATACTGTTTTATCTCCTTTGGTTTTATAAAGGAGGATGCCGGTGTCGTTTTTACCTGGTTTGGTAAAAGGTTGGTGGTTGAATAAATCGAAATCGAAAATGGCTTTTTGGTGGTAGGTAATCAAGTCGCCGATAACCATCCAGAAAAAGGTTAAAGCCAGAAATGGAATAGCCATCCTGTACTTATAACGCACCGTATTTTTTCGAGTCTTCATCAGACCACAAAAATAGTAAAATCTTATTTAGAATGCATTATAAAAATTCAGTCTTCAATTGTTTTACCCATTTTTGAATACGTTCTTCGCTCATATCGTCCTGGTGGTGGTCGTCGAGCACAAGCCCAACAAATTGGTTGTCTTTACTGGCCAGGCTAAAATAAAACTCGTAACCATCGGTTGGCCAGAACCCAACCACACATGATTTATCCGGTAGCCTGCAATACAAGGTTCCCAGGCCATCAACAAAGCTCTCCGGGTATTCTTTCTGGTCGCCAAGACCGAACAAAGCCACTTTTCGTTCGCTGAAATCCAGCAACGATAAGTAATCGATAGTTAATTCCCATTCGTCCTGCATTTCGCCAATGCCCCACGCCGAAGTACCAAAAATTAGATTTGAGAAGGGTTTCATGTCTTCGATGGTAGCCGTTTTTAGATTAAAAACCTGAGCTATGTCTTCACCAAAAGCTTGTTGAATTTTTATTGCCGACTTCTCTGTCATGCCGTATGTTGAGCCAAAAAATATACCTACTGGTTTCATTGTATGATGCTATTTGGATTTAATATAAATTGCGTGGCAAAATTAAAGTATTTTATTAAACCTGATCGGCTTTCTTGATTTAATCGTGATTTCAGCGGTTTGTTTTATTAAAAATGGCATTAAAAAAGCCCCTCAACTTACGTCAAGAGGCTCAAACCAAATTAATTAATGAAAAAGCTATTTTTTATCAGGAGTTGATTTCTTGTCTTTACAGTCGCTTTTCAGCTTCTGGTCTCCACAGCAGGAAGATTTCTTTGTAGTACAATCTTTTTTGTCTTCGGCTTTGGCTTTGGCTTTCTTCTTATCTTTGTCGTCATCAACCCTGGTAACGGTGATTTGGTTATCCAGATTAACAACTGAAGCAACTGAAGTGGTGGTTATACCTGCAAAAAACATGAGAGAGAGTGCAAGGGCAAAAGTTTTAATTTTCATCTGTGTATTGTTTTAATTATTAATTTTAAACTTACAGGGTCAAAAGTAATACGTAAACCGGGCGGCCGTTGTTAATGCGTTGTTAATTACTGTTAATGAAATGTTAACGTGCCAACCATGTATGAATTAGCATTAATTTTGACCATAAAAAGCGGTACATGAAGAAAAAAGCCATCGTGTTAATTATTGTTGTTACCTCCCTCGCTATGGTCGGGATTATACTAACACAGGTGTTTTGGGTTAACACGGCACTTAAATTAAAAGAAGATCAGTTCGACAACAAGATCCGCATTGCCGTTAAAGGAGTTGTTAATCAGTTGCTTGAAAACAAAAACGACACCTTGTTTCAGGAAAAACTCAGGATGCTTTCGTGCCGGAAATCACGTCTTGACGTTTACGATTACATTCATCCCGACTTACTCGACTCGCTGGTGACGGCAGAACTGAAATGCATGCGTTTGGAAGGACAATATTATTATGGCATTTACAACAAAACCAACAACCGGGTCGCTTTCGGGTGCTATGAGGGATTTGAGAAAGACCTTATCAATTCGCCCTACCAATTTTCTGTCTCCAGCATTTACCGCCCCGGCAACTATTATTTGTCTGTTTATTTTCCCGGAAAAACCGTGATCCTCATCAGGATGATTGGCTATTGGTTACTTTGGTCGGCGTTGTTTTTACTTGTACTGATTTTTAGTTTTGTCTACGTTATTTTTAACCTGCTACAGCAGAAAAAAATCTCTGAAATTAAAAACGATTTCATCAACAACATGACCCACGAGTTTAAAACGCCTATAGCCACTACCTGTTTGGCCGCTGAAATGATGCAACGCGAAGAAGTGCTTAACGACCCAAACCGCATTAAAAAGTATGCGGGCATTATTCAGGATGAGAACAGCCGCCTTCAAAATCAAATCGAACAGGTGCTGCATGTGGCGGCCATGGAGCAAAACGGACCTGCCTTTAAAATGAAAAAACTTAGTGTTCATGGGTTGCTCGAGTCGGTTGTGGAGAGTTTTGAACTGCTTATAAAAGAGCGTAACGCGGATATTACACTTCATCTTGATGCACCCAACCCGCTGGTAACAGGCGACAAATTTCATTTGCTGAATGTTTTTTACAATTTACTCGACAATGCCCTGAAATATAGTCCGACCAATCCAAAAATTGACATCCTGACACAAAATCAGGGCAATCAGCTGATCATCACATTTAAAGACAACGGCATCGGCATCAGTCACGAGCATCAGAAAGACATTTTCAAAAATTTGTTCAGGGTGCCCACAGGTAATATTCACGAGGTCAGGGGATTTGGACTTGGCCTGTATTACGCTAAAACCGTAATTGAACACCACCACGGGCGTATACAATTAAAAAGTGAACCCGGGGCAGGATCGGCATTCTCAATATTTCTCAACTCAAATCACTAAATCATGGAAGAAACCAACACCAAAATTCGGATTTTATTTGTTGAAGACGATCCCAATCTGAGCATGATTTTAAAAGATTATCTCGAAATGATGGGGTACACGGTAGTACATGCCGGAGATGGGGAAGCGGGGTTAAAGTTATTCAAATCAGGTCATTTCGATCTGGCTATTCTGGATGTGATGATGCCAAAAAAGGATGGGTTCACGCTGGCCGGCGAGATAAGGGAAAAAAACATGTCGATTCCAATCGTATTCCTTACGGCGAAAAACCTAAAAGAAGACAGGATAAAAGGTTTCCGGCAAGGCTGCGACGATTACATCACCAAGCCCTTTAGCACCGAGGAATTGAGCTTGCGCATCAAAGCCATCCTGAAGCGTTGTGCCGTTTCCGACGACACGCATAAACCTGAAGAAAGCCGCTTCTATACACTGGGGCATTTTCAATTCGACAGCAACAACCTGACATTAACCAGTCCACAGGGCGAAAAACGCCTTACACGCAAGGAAGCAAATCTGCTAAAATTGCTGTGTCAGCACAAAAACACACTCCTTTCACGTGAAGTGGCACTGGAAACCATTTGGGGCGAAAACGACTACTTTATCGGACGAAGCATGGACGTGTTCATCACCAAGCTAAGAAAATACCTAAAGTCTGATCCGGCTGTTAAAATAATTAATGTACATGGCATCGGGTTCAAACTGGAAGTGAAAGAATAGATTTGGAGAACTCCTCACACCAATGCTAAACGGGCTTTTTAACAGCTGAGCCCAAACCACTTCATCTTGAGCTAACCCCGTGAAATATCTGCCTGAAATTATTCCGGTTTACCCGGATAACCCAACATTTCGCGTGCTTTCCATCCTGCCTCATACATGGCCATGAAGCTGGCTAAAAAACCTTCCTCCGACCGATTGTCAACCGTGTTCATCATCGCAATGACCGACACATCTGTGGCAGGATCATAAACCATCAAACTCAGGTATCCTCTGATACATCCATTGTGGCCAAACCCGAGATTGGGTACAGAAATACATCCAAGACCATAAGAACTATGACCACTGGTGTCGGGCGAAAGATCGGTCTGCATCAGGGTAATGGTAGCCGGATCAAGCACGTTTTGTCCTTTCATCAAGCTCCTTACGTAGGTGTTGAGGTCTGTGAAATTGGCATAGCCGTTTCCTTCGGCCACATGAGCACTCATGTTCGACTGATCGTAGTGAACAGTACCAAGTGGCGGTGGATAATAAATTGTTCCAATCGCATGCAGGCCTTGTATGGTAACATCATCAGCCTGATCAGGGAAATACAGATCGAGGGGCACCGGAGTGTGTGGGCCATAAATGTGATCGAAAAGGTAATCACCGTAAGTTTTGGTCGAGCCAAATCTGGCGGTGTACACCCGGGCAATGATCTCACTTAGTATGGTATAGCCGGTATTGCTGTAATGATGACTGAAACCCGGTTCCCAATAACTCAGGTCGTATAAAACCAGTTGATTAACAAGCTCCCCGGAGGTGAACTGATGGGTTGGATTTTGGTGAAAAGTATATTCCACATACGATTCCCCCTCGCAATTGGGCACAGGATCGTTGTCTACATCATACACTCCGGCACTGTGCTGCAAGAGTTGTTCGATGGTGATGGCCGATTTGTATGGAATATTCCAGGATGAGATATCAGGCACATAGGGCATTTGTGTTCCGGGAATTACCTCAGTGATGTGGTCGTAAATGCTCAGCCAACCCGCTTCATGCATATTTAAAATGGCTGCCGAGGTAAAGTTTTTGGTGTTGCTTGCAAACCGAAAAAAGGTATTGGCAGTGAGTGGCGTTTCATCGGGATGATTGCAGGTAGCAAAAATGGTTCTGTCGGGAGTTTGTATATAAACACTAAGCGACGACACCGGTTGACCAATTTTGTCCTGCACCGCGCTCCGTATCACCTCAAGGCTGTCGGCCAGAGGAAAAACAGGTTTGGGATCAGGCGGATCAGTATTGCTTTGCTTACATGAAGCCAGTGCAATAAAAAAAGAAAGTGCTGTTATGAACAGAAGTTTTTTCATGATTTTTATGTTTTGATAACTTACAAAGGTAAAGCAATTTCGTGACTTTAAAAAAGCGACAGATTTTTCTTTTCTGTAGACGCCTGTTGAGTTCGACATTCATTATTCGCCTGTTTAACTTCCTTTTTGAACACCGAATGTCCAACACCGATTTAAGAATGTCGAAGTGGAATCCTCGTTCTTAAATCATCCGATGGTCACTCGCTAAGATTTAGAACAAAAAAAAAGACAGCCACTTTTTGGGTAACTGTCACTTTCCTTTGTAGCGGGGTCAAGATTCAAACCGATGTCCTGCTTTTATCAAAAATCGAAAAAGCCAACTCAAATGAGTTGGCTTTCCTTCGTAGCGGGGACCGGATTCGAACCGATGTCGGCCTCAGGCGGATATGAGCCCCAGTCTTTCTATTTCTGACCAAATGTATGCTCTACCCTGTCCGCCTTTAAGTCTTTTCTCTCGCGCCATTGCCTCCTGTTTAGTTTGATATTGCTCTGTTATAGCTATTACCCAAGGCCTGTAACGATAGGTATAGCCCTTATTTGAAAGCTCATTATGAGACTTAAAACGCTGGTTCATATTTGAAGTGTATCCAATATAAATCTTGTTGTAGGATTGGCTGTATAGGACGTAAACTGTATACATTTCGATTTTAAACAAAAAGAGACCGTCATCGACGATCTCTCTCCTTCGTAGCGGGGACCGGATTCGAACCGATGACCTTTGGGTTATGNNGCAAAGATATATTTTGTTTCTTTGCCGTGCAAACTTTTCTTTAAATATATTTATGGAACACAAAGCTGGATTCGTCAACATCATTGGTTTACCGAACGTTGGCAAGTCAACATTAATGAATGCACTGGTGGGTGAAAAAATTTCTATCATCACTTCCAAGGCCCAAACCACCCGTCATCGGATTTTAGGGATCGTAAACGGGGAGAATTTCCAGATCGTCTATAGCGACACCCCCGGCATTGTGCGCGATCCGGCCTATAAAATGCACGAGTACATGAATCAATACATCCATACGGCCCTCAAAGATGCGGATGTAATTCTACTCATGACCGAACCCAACATGCCTTTCGAACAATTGGATGTGATTGAGAAACTGAAACTTATGACTGTGCCCATCATCGTGGTAGTGAATAAAATCGACTTGTCGGATCAACCTACAGTGGTGGCGCAGATGGAAGGCTGGCATCAGGTGTTACCGCAAGCCGAAATTATTCCCATCTCAGCTCTAAACAGCTTCAACCTGGAAAAATTGCTGGATGTGATTCAGGAAAAATTACCGGCTCATGCCCCTTATTACGATAAAGATGAGCTGACTGACCGGTCGGAAAGGTTCTTTGTTTCTGAAATTATTCGTGAAAAAATTCTCCTGAATTACCAAAAAGAAATCCCTTATTCCACTGAAATAATCATTGATGAATACAAAGAAGAAGAACGTTTGGTGCGTATTTCGGCCACCATTTTTGTAAACCGCGACACCCAGAAAGCCATCATTATCGGCCATCAGGGTCAGGCCATCAAAAAAACGGGGACAATGGCGCGCCACGATATAGAGGAGTTCGTGGGTAAAAAGGTGTTTATCGAACTGTCGGTTAAAGTTAACAAAGATTGGCGCGACGATGATAATGCCCTAACCCGATTCGGCTACGATCACTAATTTAGTACCTTTGCACCCTATTTCAAATTGCATCTAACCAAACACATCATGAGTAATATTCTGGCGATAGTAGGCAGGCCCAACGTAGGAAAATCAACACTTTTTAACAGACTAGTCCAAAAACGGGAGGCCATTGTTGAATCGGAAAGTGGCGTTACCCGCGATCGCATTTACGGCAAAAGTGATTGGAACGGATATGAATTCTCGGTAATCGACACCGGAGGCTATGTATATGGTTCCGACGATACGTTTGAGGAAGAAATCAGAAAACAGGTGCTTTTTGCCATCGACGAAGCTGATGTCATTGCTTTTATGGTGGATGGCCGCGAGGGCTTAAATCCGCTCGACGAAGATGTGGCGAACATACTGCGCAAGTCGAAAAAAAATATACTGTTGGTCGCGAACAAAACCGATGAACCCGGTCAGCATAACAATGCCAGCGAGTTTTACTCCTTTGGCTTGGGTGAGGTTTTTCCTATTTCAGCCAATAACGGAACAGGTACGGGCGAATTTTTGGATGCCGCCGTCACGCTATTTAAAGATTCAACCCCTGTGGAAGAAGACACAGATTTGCCCAGGATAGCCTTTGTCGGAAGACCAAACGTAGGAAAATCATCGCTGGTAAATACACTTTTAGGTGACAACAGAAATATCGTCACCCCTATAGCTGGCACCACACGCGATTCAATTTATACACGTTACAAAGCTTTTGGCCATGATTTTATGCTGGTTGACACAGCCGGATTGAGAAAAAAAGGAAAAGTATACGAAAATATCGAGTTCTATTCTACCTTGCGTTCGATTAAAGCCATCGAAAACTCTGATGTTTGCGTGGTAATGATTGATGCCGAAACAGGAATTGAAAAACAGGACATTAACATATTTCACCTGGCCGAGAAAAACAGAAAAGGCATTGTTTTGGTGGTTAACAAATGGGATCTGGTTGAAAAAGAGACCAATACCCATAAGGCCTACGAAAAGCTGATAAGGGAGAAGATTGCTCCTTTCGCCGACGTGCCCATTGTTTTCACAAGCGTAAAAGAAAAGCAAAGAATTTTTAAAGTGCTCGAACTCGTTAAAGACGTGTACGAAAGAAGAGATCAGAAAATTCCGACCTCCAAACTAAACGATCTGCTGCTGCCAATAATTGAAAATACTCCACCGCCGATGGGAAGTCGTGGCCGATACATCAAAATCAAGTACGTGATGCAATTAAAAACGGCAACACCTCAGTTTGTGTTTTTCTGCAATTTACCGGAAGACGTTAAAGACAGTTATAAACGGTTTTTAGAGAACCAGTTACGCACGCATTACAATTTTACGGGAGTGCCTATTCAGCTATATTTCAGAAACAAATAACAAATGGATACCGTCAGGCTTGATAAATGGTTATGGGCTGCACGGCTGTTTAAAACCCGATCGCTTGCCAGCGAGGCGTGCAGGGGCGGAAAGGTGAAGATAAATGGCGAAAACGCGAAACCATCCAGAGAAATTAAGGCAGGCGAATTAATTGAAGTTCAGCTCAGTGGCATAAAAAAAACAATTGAAGTATTGCAGCCGGCCAAAAACCGTGTAGGCCCAAAGCTGGTGGTTGATTTATTAAAAGATCATACCCCTGTTGAGGAATACGAACGTTTTGATTTCCTGCGGCAGATGAAAACCGAGCAACGCGACCGTGGAACCGGCAGACCCACAAAAAAAGACCGCAGAGAGATAAACCGAATAAAAAAAACGGATGATTAGAATTTTATACTATTCAATAAATGCAAAAACCTAAAATCATATTGATTATGAAATCGTTACCAATAGTTTTAGCCGCATCACTGGTCGCCATTACCGTATTTACCGGATGCACAACCCAAAAAAAAATCGATTCCAAATTTAGCTTTGCTTTCTACAACCTTGAAAACCTGTTCGACACCATAAACGATCCGACCATTGACGACGAAAGCTTTCTCCCGGATGCCAGGAATCCGTGGAACAGTGAACGTTATCTGCACAAGCTTGATCAAATGAGTAAAGTAATGGCCGACATCGACAGCACCGGTTTTCCGGCACTGTTAGGCTTGTGCGAGGTTGAAAACAAAGAAGTGCTGACTGATCTTGTGAAGCATGGCGAACTCCGTGCGGCGGCTTACTCAATTATTCACCAGAACAGCCCCGATGAGCGCGGAATTGATGTAGCACTTTTGTATCAGCCCGGCATTTTCAGCCCTGTATCCGTCAGGTACATCCCGGTGGTTTTTCCGGAAAATCCTGACAACAAAACCAGAGATATTTTATACGCTAAAGGCCTGGTAAAATCCAAAGACACACTGCATGTATTTATAAACCATTGGGTAAGCCGATGGGGGGGGCAGGCCGAGACTGAACCATCACGAAAGTTTATTGCCGGATTATTAAAAACAATTACCGACTCCATTATGCGCATTAATCCGGAGGCTAACATCATCATTGCCGGCGACTTAAACGACAATCCATCAGACATTTCCGTTTCGCAGGTTTTGCAGGCCAAACAAGTTACTTCAGCACCCGACGGGAAATCTCTTTACAATTTGTCGTTGTCGGCTTACGAACAAGGTGAAGGCTCGCTTTATTACAAATCGTGGGACATGTTCGACCAGATTATAGTTTCCTCGGCCATGCTTACCGGAGTTGGTGGCATTAAAGTGAGCGACCATAAGCAAACCGTCGTTAAACACGACTACCTTCTTTTTAAGCCGAAAAACGGGGAACCACGACCGAACAGAACCGCATCAGGAAAAAATTATTTTGGGGGGTTCAGCGATCACTTGCCTGTTATGATCGAATTAAACATCATCAGATAATCGGAAAAGCAGTTATTTTTTCCGGTAATCAATTTCCTTGATAAAGGAACCATCCTGACGCCAAAACCGCCAAATGCTATCCTTGACGTTGTTGGTATAAAAACCTTCGTAGTACCTGTTGCCGTTGCCATGAAACGTGTTAGCAAACCCATTCCGTATGCCTTCATCGAACTCACCTTCGCTCCACAGCAAACCGTTTTTATAATAAGATTTCCAAACACCATGCATTTGGTTGTTCTTAAGCGCTCCTTCTTTGTGCAAATTTCCGTCCTCGTAATACTCACGCTTGTAATATGCCACCTTTTCCCCGTCAGTCATTTTGATCAATTGATCCACCTTAACGCTTCCATCCGGAAAAGTACTTACTACCTCCAAACCCTGGTTTGAAGCCTCGTTTCCTCCACAGGAAACCAAAAAAAAGCCCAAAACAAAAACAAAAACTATCTTCTTCATCGACCTTTATCTGTTAAAAACCAGACGTTGTCCGGTCACGGTTTCATCAAAAAACCCCTGATGATATACCCTGTTTCCATTTACAAAAGTAGACACCACCTGCGATTGAAAGGACTCCCCTTCCATCGGCGACCACCCACATTTGTAGTAAAGATTTTCCCTGTTCACCTGCCATGGCGATTGCAAATCAACTAAAACCAGATCAGCCGCATATCCTTCACGAATAAAGCCTCTGTTTTGAATGCGAAACAAAATCGCAGGATGGTGACACATCATCTGCACGACCTTTTCGAGAGAGAACACCTGCTGTTTTACCAACTCAAGCATCGACACCAACGCGTGTTGCACCATAGGACCACCTGAAGGTGCATTGAAATAGGGTCGTTCTTTTTCGTCCAGTGTATGCGGAGCGTGGTCGGTGGCAATCACATCAATTCTGTTTTCCAGAACCGCTTTCCTCAACGCTTCTCTGTCGTTCAGGCTTTTAATGGCCGGATTCCATTTGATAAAATTCCCTTTGCGGTCGTAGTCTTCATCAGAAAACCAAAGATGATGCACGCAAACCTCAGCGGTAATTTTTTTCTCAGCCAAAGGGATCTCTGCATCAAAAAGAGCCATTTCGCGCTCGGTGGTAAGGTGCAACACGTGCAGACGTGTACCATATTTTCTGGCCAGAGCCACCGCTTTGGAAGAGGATAAAAAACAGGCTTCCGCCGAACGTATCTCCGGATGAATGCGGGTTGTGGCTCTTTCTCCATACTGCGCCAAATACCTCTTATGATTGGCGAGAATTGTAGCTTCATCCTCACAATGAACGGCCACCAGTGTTGGAGCTTGCTTAAAAATCTGTGTCAGTGTTTCTTCATTGTCTACAAGCATGTTGCCCGTCGACGACCCCATAAACACCTTGACACCACACACTTTTTTAGGATCGGTTTTTAAAATCTCCTGTATATTATCGTTTGAAGCACCCATATAAAAGCTATAGTTAGCCTTTGAAACTTCGGCAGCATGGGCATATTTTTCTTCCAGGATTTCCTGTGTTAATGCATTTGGAATGGTATTGGGCATTTCCATAAAACTGGTTATCCCACCTGCGACTGCGGCTTTGCTCTCAGTAGCTATATCGCCCTTGTAGGTAAGACCAGGGTCACGAAAATGCACCTGATCGTCGATAACGCCCGGAATAAGGGTGAGCCCATTCGCATCAATCAGCTGAAAACCTGCAAAATCATCCGAAGGAATATATTCACCACGATTTACGGAAGTGATAATTCCGTTTTCGATGGCCACCCACCCCACAAATGATTGGTTTTCGTTTACAATGTTCGCTCCAACGATCAGTTTTTTGGATGAGTTCATGGTCTTTAAATTGATTTCACTGGTTTAATTTTCCCTAAAAGGCTACGCAAGCGTAAGTCGATAACACCAAAAATGGCTTCTCTGAAAATACTTTTGTTCATCTTGGATGTGCCTTCGGTGCGATCGGTAAAAATGATAGGTACTTCCACAATATTAAAGCCCAGTTTAACCGCGGTATATTTCATTTCGATCTGAAAGGCATAGCCCACGAATTTGATGCGGTTAAAATCAATGTTTTCAAGCAGGCGTTTACTCCAGCACATAAATCCGGCAGTGGTGTCCATGATTTTTAAACCCGTCACCATCCGCACATAGGCCGAGGCATAATACGACATCAACACCCTACCCATAGGCCAATTAACCACATTGACGCCGGTAATGTAGCGCGAACCAATGGCTGCATCGTTTTCAGGTTTTGAAACGGCTTCGTAAAGCCTCATCAAATCTTCGGGGTTGTGCGAGAAATCGGCATCCATCTCGAAAAGGTATTCGTATTCATGTTCAAGACCCCACTTAAAACCTGCAATGTAAGCAGTGCCAAGGCCAAGTTTACCTTTACGTTCGAGGATGAACAAACGTCCCGAAAACTCTTCCATAAGTTTCTTGACAATAGATGCTGTTCCATCGGGGCTGTTGTCTTCAACTATCAAAATATTAAAAGCCTGCTTCAGGCTAAACACCTTTCTGATAATACGTTCGATGTTCTCCTTTTCGTTGTAGGTAGGTATAATTACCAGGCTATCACTTTTCATTCAGCAATTTTTTTGCGAAAATAAACTAAAGTTGACAGATACAATTCTTAAATTATCCAAAACACGCCAATCAGGTCACGAAACTAGCAATTTCCGTAAAAAAAAGTCCTACGCTTATTTCCACTTCGGGATGAGGCATGACCTACTCCGCACATGCATTAGTGAATCAAAATTATAAAGACCGGAAAGCATGGTCTGGCTGTCGACCTCATGACAAGTGAGACAAGCTCCCACGGTAAGGATTCGCTTCTGTTTTTCGATTGAAAACGGGAAAACATCGGTACGCGTCGAAACCACCTCACCCTTACGATCATCTAAGAAGCCAATCCAGGCATCCTCGGGCAAGGCATCATGCTGGTTATCCTGATAGAAAGGGGTGAACACCCATTGACCAAAGTCTCCATTTTTTGCATACTCCAGCCTTCCCTTTCCATAGCCCAACGCCACCGGATCGTTATGGCACGAAATACAGGATCGACCTTTTTTTGCCGTAGTATGTGGAGCTGAAGGAGCAAAGAGTCGCAAAAACAGAAGAGAATCATGCTGATCTTTTGAAAAACCAGCCAGATCGATAGAAAGCACCATCCCCGGCACCACAGGAATTACCTGCTCACCGACCCCTGAAACACGCATACCCAAAGCTGGCAGGTGTGCATTGTACTCCCCAATATATTCCACCCAACTCCCCTTAACTTCAATATTTTTCACCATGTCATAACCCGACTCCATCGGATCGTACGCATTATGACAGCCAATGCAACTTGGTGCCCACGCACTATGACAGGCACTACAGGAAAGCGCATCGTGGGCTTTTCCTTGCGAGCAAGAAGGATGAGGAGACGACAAAGCATAACGTTTACCGGAGTTTTTTCCGTACATAAACAAAGAATCGCTTTTTACTTCCGTATTGATAAGCGCACGGCTATTTTTTGCTGTGGCTAGAAAAGTACGCTGGTTTACAGCGCCAAACCGGAGTGTTGCAATCAAAGCTGATTCCTGATCGAGATGAGAGAAGTCGGTGGTTTTGTCAGGATAAGGCCGATGACAATCACCACAAGTGATATCCACCTGCTGCTCCTGGTGTGCGTAGAACGTACCATCTCCCATTAATTCATACGAATTGTGGCAGTCGATACAATCCAACCCCAACTGATGGTGAACATCTGGTTTCACGAAAGTAAACACACGCGATTTCTCAACCAACCTATATGTTCCGGTGTCTGGGATCTGGTCTGAATTCAGGGTTGTTTCGTGCCAACCCTCGTAGTTGGTAGAAATGCGACCCGATCGGCTATGGCATCCAAAACAGTGATTATTACTGACTTTCAAGTCGATAGAAGGATGAATTTTCAAATAGTGTGTATCACTTGAGGAAGTGGGGCTGTAATAGTCCTGATTTCGTTCAAAATCCTGGTAGTTAAGATGACAGGCCAGGCAACCTCCTCCACGGCTTTCTTCGGTCACCGGACCTGTTTCTGTTTTTGGATTTCCCAAATGACACCTCACGCATAAGTTTTTAAGGTGTACATCTGCCGGTGAATTAGTCAAGTCAGCAACCGTGGTCAGCTCGTTGGGTGAGCTTACCTCCTGAAAAACAAAACGATCGACACTGATCATTCCACTTAAAGTAGACATCAATCCTGTATGAATACGTTCAGCAATTGCCGGATGGCACTGACTTGTTCCGCATGAAAGGTGTGCATCCGATAAATTTCCGGGGATAAGACGCATGTCGGCATGAGCCGCTACTTTGTCGGGAGTAAAGGGATTTCCACCATGACAGGCATGACATCCAACTGCCTGGGGGTTATGAGAATTTGAAAAACCCGTCATGTCAGCATGACACATCAAACAACCTTCATTCCTACCCAACACGACCTGAGGCAGGGCAGGCGTTGAGGTTAGAAAAGAATCAGACGCGGAAACGTCAACATTACCTGAGAAGTGATAAGCTGTAACAGCCGAAGATTTTTCCAAAGGCCAATGCCATTGCCAGTTTGCACCTCGAAAAAAGTAACCAACGATAGTAAAAAGCAGATATAACAAAGTGATAATAAGGAGAGCACGCCTAATTAACAAGGAGTACCGACCCGAAAAAGGAACCAAAAGCAACAAGACTAAGATAGTCAAGACAAAAACAAGCGAATATCCCGGGTGAGATAACATGTGCAGTAGTTCCTGAAAGCCAACAAAATACCACGGACCTTTGATTACCGGGCTAAGACCATCGTGAAGTGGAGCCACAGCCAGAATCGACATTGCCAGAACAAATACAGTTACAAAAACCAGCACCTTGATAGGCGGCCAAAAAGTTCGCGCATGCTCCAACACAACGATCACAATAAAGATTGAAAAAGTAGCAATGTGATGAACATAAACCAATTGCAGGTGCTCTCCGTTTCCGGAAAAAGTTGTCTGCAGCACTTCTCCAACCAAGGGCACGAGGCCGAGCAGTTGGCTGAAAATCAGTCCGGCCTGTCCGGCATCCTGATCACCTTTTAGGATAAAACCCGTAATCATTGCTAAAAACACGATTAAAACAGTTGCCGACAGGCGAAACCACAACCAAAACTTCACTTTTACCTGTTTGTTGCGTGTAAAATGATCGTAAAGATGAATTAGCGTAAAAACAAGAAAAAACTGAGCGCTCCAATAATGCATGTTGCGAAACAACGAAGCCGCCTGATTTGTTAACATGAAAAAGCTAATCGACTCATAAGGAGAATTCACATCATAAGGCACAACAAGCAACACTCCTGAGATCAGGCAAATAACCAACATGGCCAAACTCAACTGTCCAAAAGTGAACCACTTAAATAAACGATGAAGGGGTTTCAATTTCATGCCAAAAAAACAGTTATGGTGTTATTTTTCTGATCTATGTCATACCGAAGATTGGGTAGGGGGCGCAATGCCGGTCCTGTAACCACTTGTCCTGCTCTGTCGAACGAGGAGCCATGACACGGGCATTGCAACAAATCCTGACTTACGTTACCAATGCGGCAACCTAAATGAGTGCATTTTGATGAGAGGACACTTAAGTTTGAGCCCTCGCGCACCACGATAAAATCGTTAAAGAAGTTAATTTCAGACAATGAATCCAAGGAAATCACCACGGTTTTGACAACCCGGTTTTTATTCTGAACATGAACCATTTTAAACCATAATCCGGTAAAAAACAGACCAATTACTGAAGCCAGGGTTTTGAAAAAAAAACGTCGATTCATCCTTTTTAGCCTTTGCCAATTATTCGTGAGCGAAGGTATTAAAAAATAAGTTTATCAGAGGCTTTGGCCAATGGCAGAACAGCTCTAACCTAATTGGCATATCTTAACCAAGCCATCAGGGTCGATAACCGAGAACATTTTTCCATCTATTTTTATCAACCCATCATCCTGGAAATTTTTTAATGTTCTTATTACACTTTCCGGAGACATTCCGGCCAGTTCAGCCAGTTCTTTCCTGCTAAGCAACAATTCAAATTCATTCGATTTAAAAATATTTGTCGCCAAACACAAAATAATGTCTGCCAGTTTTCCGTAGGCCTGCCGGTTGCTAAGGCAGAAAAACCGTCCATTTTTCTGTATCGTTACCTCACACAACAAATCAATGATCGCCGCCCCAAACCTGCTATTTTCTATTATCAGCTGACGGATAATGTTGATGTCGATTAATTTAACCCTGGTGTTAACGTAAGCAGAGGCCGTATATTGAAACAGATTTTGATTTAGCGGAAGCGAAGTCAGACCGATAAGGCTTTGCGGGGCAGCGATTCTGAGAATCAGGATCTGATCGCCTTCTTCGTAAAACACCTTGACCAGGCCTTCGGTAATTACGATGATGTGGCTGGTAAAGGTACCTTGCTTTACAATCACCTCCCCCTTTTTATAATCGACCATCATTTTATTGCGTTCGATCAACTCTAACTGTTCTTCAGTAAGAAAATCAAAACAGTTACCGGCAATATTGGACACGGTGCAACTGGTATTAAAATGGTTAATTGGATTGCTCACGGTAGTAAAGTTTTGAAATTTCTATCCTTTTTCACTAATTTTTTTCAGCAGTTCATAATTCAAAATCTCAAATGATCTGCCTTTCACCATGATGGTACCTATGTCGGACAATTCCTTTATGGCACGGGTAACACTTTCGCGTGTGGTGCAAGTAAGTGCAGCTAAATCGTTTCGCGACAAAGGAATGATTGGATTGGATGACTTTCTGACCTCATCGGCAAAGAATAACACGGTATCCGCCAGTCGGCCTGCCACCTGCTTTTGGTGAATATTTACAAACCGGGAAAAATACGATAACTCATCCCGGCACAGGTACAAAATTAGCTCATTGGCAAATTGCGCATTACGCGATATCAACTCTTTAAAAGAGGTAATATCGATAAAACAAACCACAGACTCTTCGATAGTTGACGTGGAGTACTGGTGAATTTTATCGGACAAAACAGTTTGCATGCCAATGTAACAACCCGGTTGGAGTATCTTCAATATCTGATCTGTGCCCTTTACGCCCTTTTTATGAATTTTGGCCAATCCGCTTTTTAGATAAGCAATATGCGACGAAAGCGAACCCTCCTTGATGATGCTCTCGCCGGCATGCATATTAACCTCAGCACAATTATACTGCAAAATGTCAATCTCTTCCGGATTGAGGACTTCAACGGCTTTCGACCTGATGGCACAAATACTACAATTACCCATAAAGCAAATTTACGCCATTGTTTGTAATATTTCATCAGCCATTATGTGATTTATGTTTCATTCTAAATAAGGTGGCCAAGCTGCTATGTTTTGAAATTTATGCATACAATTTCGTTGGTTTTTTAGCTGAACAGGCATTTTATTGATCAGGTTAAACTATTTAGAAACAATGCCAAATAAGCTAAATCATTTTTTTTCAAGGCTTTGACTCTGAAAAAGAATAAACAAGCCTAATTTATTTCAATTCCAAATAAAATTCACAAAATACTGATAAACAATATTTTTTATCTTAAGTGATCCATGTCACATCTTGGCGTGATAAGTGTATCTGTCTGATAAACTGACACAAAGACATTCCGGCCTCATTTTGAGGAAATTACCTTATTAAAAGACATAAGCTTTACTTTTGCTAAACCAATACATTGAGTTTTTTAGATATAAAAAAAGTTGGTATTGTGAAACAATGCGGATAGTATGAAGACAAGAAGAGAATTTATCAAAATTTCAGCTGCAGGAGCGGGTGTCACAGCCATTGGGCTAAGTGGTGTAAACATCCTCGGGTTGAACACGGCGCAAGCTTCAAATGATCAGACCGCAGCCAGTGACGCAGAAATGTCGGTGTATCCCACCTATTGTGAAGTTTGCTTTTGGAAATGCGCGGGTTGGACCTATGTTGACAAAAAAGGCGAGATCAGAAAAATAATTGGCAACAAGGAAGACCCTCATTGCAACGGGAGGTTATGCCCGCGAGGAACCGGCGGTATTGGAATGTATTACGACGAAGACAGGTTAAAAACCCCGTTGATTCGTGAATACGACAAAGATGGAAACGCCTATTTCAGGAAAGCCAGCTGGGATGAAGCTTTGGAATACAGTGCCAAAAAACTGCAAAAAGTAGCAGAAGAACATGGCCCTGAATGCGTTGCGTTGTTTAATCACGGATCGGCCGGTAGTTATCTGGGCACGCTACTTAAAGCCTTTGGATCACCTAACATAGCAGCACCTTCTTTCGCTCAGTGTCGTGGTCCGCGCGAAACTGCCTGGATAGCCACTTTTGGCGAGGCAGTAGGAAGCCCCGAGCCCACTGATATCCGCGATACCGATTGTCTGGTTTTAATAGGCTCGCATCTGGGCGAAAACATGCACAACGGTCAGGTGCAGGAAATGGCCGATGCCATCGACAGAGGCACCACCATCATTACAGTCGATCCACGTTTGAGCACAGTGGCCAGCAAATCAAAATATTGGTTACCCATAAAACCAGCAACCGATTTGGCCTTGTTAATGGCCTGGATTCATGTGGTTGTTTACGAGGAAATTTATAATAAAGACTACGTCGAGCAATACACCTACGGACTAGATTTGTTAAAAGAGCATGTTAAAAACATGACACCCGAATGGGCCTATGGCATCACAACGATTGAGCCTGAAATCATTAGAAAAACAGCCCGCGAAATGGCCAATGCAGCTCCTGCTGTAATAGTTCACCCGGGACGGCATGTTACCTGGTATGGCGACGACACACAGCGGATTAGGGCAGTAGCCATTCTCAACGCCTTATTTGGCTCGTGGGGCAACCGGGGAGGTTTTTACATGAAGGAAAGCGTTCATTTACCTAAACCCAAAACCCCTCCCTATCCCAAACCCACAAAAACCTGGCGCGATGCCTATCCGGGTCAGTTTAAACTGGCCAGCCTGGCGCTGTCGTCTGGCATCTGTGACGCCACCATTCCGACCGAAGACAGAGCATGTTCGTTCAAAGCCTGGGTAGTAGCCGGAACCAACCTGCCACTCACCCTACCGAACATGAGCAATACGGTGAAAGCAATGGAAAATCTTGATTTTTTGCTTGTTATCGATACTATGCCGATGGAAATTACAGGCTATGCCGACGTCGTTTTACCGGAATGTACCTATTTAGAGCGCTACGACCTGATTCGTGATTCGCCACACAGAGAACCTTATATCGCTTTAAGGATGCCCGCTGTAGAACCCAAATATGATTCAAAACCGGCCTGGTGGATTACCAAACAACTGGCTGAAAAAATGGGACTCGGTGACTATTTTCCATACGATGACATCACAGAATTACTCGACTGGCAGCTAAAGAAAATTGGATCGTCGTTGGAAGAAATGAAGAGAATAGGGGTAAAAAAACTGGACCGCGAACACGGGGGACTGTATTTCCAGAAAGGGGAAGACATCGAGTTCAATACACCTACCGGCAAAATTGAATTGTACTCAAATGAAATAGCCGCCGAAGGATTTGATCCCATCCCTGTTTATACCGCACATCCTGAACCTGATCCAGGGTTTTACCGGCTGATTTACGGAAGAGCCCCTATGCATACTTTTAGCAGAACCGCCAACAACCACAACCTATGGGATCTGCAAAAGGAAAACGCTGTTTGGGTTAACCCAAAAGTTGCCGAGCTTTGGGATCTAAAAAAAGATCAGCTGGTTTGGTTAAAAAATCAGGATGGAGTAGTATCCTCTTTCCCGATAAAAGTCAGGATTACCGAACGCATAAGGTGGGACTCAGTATATATGGTACACGGTTTTGGGCATTCCGATAAGAAACTCAGACGTGCCTACGGAAACGGGGCTAACGATACCGAGCTCATCACCAGGGTAATGGTAGACCCCATCATGGGAGGAACCGGAATGCGGGGTAATTTTGTAACATTTTTAACAGAACAACCACAAAAGGAGGCTAAATCATGAGATACGCCATGGCCATCGACACAAAAAAATGTGTCGGCTGCAGCGACTGCGTAGTCGCCTGTCAAACAGAAAATAATGTACCACATGGATATTGTCGCGACTGGATTGTAGAAAACGTAAACGGAAGCTATCCCAACGTGGAAATCGAACTCCGGTCGGAGCGCTGCAATCACTGTGAAAACGCACCCTGCGTGCGGTGTTGCCCGACAGGAGCCAGTCACATTGTTGAAGGAGGTATTGTGATGGTTACCCACAATGAATGCATTGGCTGCGGTGCTTGCATCCAATCGTGCCCGTATGATGCGCGGTACTCACATCCCGAAGGCTATGTTGACAAATGCACATTCTGCCAACACCGGTTACAAAAAGGACAAAATCCGGCCTGCGTAGACGTTTGCCCTACCAAATGTCTCTATTTTGGTGACATCGAAGACCCATATAGCGATGTATCGCTGGCATTAAAAAACAGAACATGGAAGGTACTTGCTCCTGAAGCCGGAACCAAACCACAGTTATATTTTCTTACTTAAATTTAACGCCGTAAGAACATGAAAGAAGAATTATTCATCAGTGGACGCGACATCCCAAACATCGATCCTTTTTTAAACATCTGGCACTGGCAAATCCCTATATACCTGTTTTTAGGAGGATTAGCAGCAGGTATTTTGTTTTTTGCCGGTTTGTTTTATGTACTCGGAAAGGAAAAAGAAATGGCTACCACGGTTAAGTGGGCTCCGTTTGTTGTCCCCATAGCTTTGGTATTGGGATTGATAGCCTTGTTTCTCGATTTAAAACACCAGCTATTCTTTTGGCGACTGTATACCACCATCCGCATGGAATCGCCGATGTCGTGGGGAGCCTGGACCTTAATGGTGATAACGCCTTTGTCGATGATCTGGGTAGCTACTTATTTAAAGGAAGCCTTTCCCAAATGGAGCTGGAGATTTAATTTCATAGAGCAAATCATCGACTTCTTCACGAAGAAAAGAAAAGAGATGGCTTGGGTCATGATGCTTCTGGCCATTATTCTTGGGGTATACACCGGGATATTGCTTTCGGCCTTCAATGCACGTCCCTTATGGAACACCTCCATTTTAGGGCCACTGTTTTTGGTTTCAGGGCTTTCAACCGGATTAGCTGCCATTATCTGGATGTCGAAAAGCAAAATCGAAAGACGAATCTTGAGCCGAATTGACATACTGCTTATCGCGGTAGAGCTCTTTTTAATTGTACACCTTTTTATGGGATTTCTGGCTGCTTCTACAGTTCAGATTGAAGCCGCGGAGCTGTTTTTAGGCGGACAGTTTACGGTGACCTTTTGGGTTTTTGTGGTCATCCTCGGTTTAATATTTCCCGCGGTACTCGAAATTCTTGAACTCAACGGATACCATATTCCGGTTTGGATACCGGCATTTCTCATCCTTTTTGGAGGATTGGTGTTCAGGTTTGTGATGGTTGAGGCAGGTCAAATAACACGCTATTTATACTAACAAAAAAGATACCTAACTATGAATCAGATTGTAAACAGTTCGGATCGCCCGCGATACATCAACCCCTATTTTGGTGGAGTGCTATTGGGATTATTGCTACTTCTCACGTTCTACATTACCGGACGCGGGTTGGGAGCGAGTGGAGCCATTAAAAGTGCAGTTGTAACCACCGTCGACAAAGTAGCTCCGCAACATGCAGAAAGCAACACCTATATGAAGTCCTTTATCTCTGACGACCACAGCCCGATGTACAACTGGCTTGTGTTTGAGTCGTTTGGCGTGTTCATTGGCGGGTTGCTCTCAGGCGCACTTTTTGGGAGAATAAAAAAACTACGCATCGAAAAATCACCAAAAATTTCAAACAAAACCAGACTGATTGCCGCAGGCATCGGAGGTGTTTTATTTGGTATAGGAAGTCAGTTTGGCAGAGGATGCTCAAGCGGTGCAGCGCTGGCCGGCACGGCTTCTTTGTCGTTTGGTGGCCTGGTGGTGATGCTGTTTATGTTCGGCACGGGGTACGCTGTAGCTTACTTTTTCAGAAAACTGTGGATTTAATTTATCATTAAAAAGAAATTATATGGGACCTCTTATACCTCAAGGCATTATTCCAATGGGATGGGATTTTGTCATCGCCTTGCTTATCGGCATCGCCTTTGGATTTATTCTTGAAGCTTCCGGGTTTTCGTCCTCACGAAATATAACAGGTGTTTTCTACGGTTATAATTTTGTGGTGCTCCGCGTTTTCTTTACTGCCGTGGTGGTGGCCATGATCGGGTTGCAATATTTCGATTATTTCGGTTGGCTCGACCTCAACCAGATATACGTTCTGCCGACTTTTTTAAGCCCGATGATCGTGGGAGCAGTAATCATGGGTGTAGGGTTTATCATTGGCGGTTTCTGTCCCGGAACCAGCTACACAGCCATTGCCATTGGCAAAATTGACGCTATGGTGTTTACCGGGGGCTTGTTCCTGGGCATCTTTCTGTTCTCCGAATTTTTCCCGTTTTTCGAGCAGTTTTACTATTCCGACAACATGGGAAATATTACCATTGGTGAATTTCTGGGCATCTCCAACCTGATGTTTACGATGATTTTCACAGCAATTGCAGTAATTGCATTCTACGTAACCTGGCTGATTGAAAAGCGGGTTAGAAAAAACCACGAAGAGTATAAATTTTAGGACAATGAACAAGAATTATATTATCCTCATGTCGATGCTTCTTGTGCTTGCTGCGGGTTTACTGCTGCTTCCCGAGAAGAACAACCCGAAACAAATGAATCCGGAAGAGTTAATGTGGGACATTGTGCAACCTACACGTTATGTTACCACAGATGACGTAGCCAAGTCGATAATAGAGCAAGACCCCTTGTTGATGCTTGTCGATGTGCGCCCGGAAAGCGATTTTCAGGACTTTGCTCTTTCAGGAGCGATAAACCTTCCGCTTGAGGGTTTTGCTTCGGATGATACCCGTGCAGAGCTCGACTACCCGAAAAAAAACATCGTTTTCTATTCAAACGACGATTTGCGTGCTGATCAGGCCTGGGTATTGGCCAAGCGACTGGGTTTTAACAATGTGTACGTGCTCAGGGGCGGTTTAAACCAATGGATTAAGACCATCATCCAACCCGTTGAACCGGCTCAAACCGCTTCGGCAGAGGAGTTTAGTCTTTACACTTTTCGCAAAGGAGCCAGCCTGTTTTTTACCGGCACTAAGCTTAGTACCACTGCCACAACCAAAGAATCCGTTGTGGTTACCCGAAAGAAAAAATCAAGTGCCGTAGCGGGAGGTTGTTAAACATTTAAAAAAGAAATAGGTATGCATGTACATGAACTCAACCCCAAAAAGACTTTAGTTACCCTCACCTTATTTGTTATTATCATCATTATTGGATTGTTAACACTGTCGCAGCCACGCTTGGTTTACAAAATGGATATGAAGCAATCCGTTGATTTGGCTCTGAACAATCAGGGGTTTGTTGATCAAACCGAGCTGTCAGATCTGCTTAAAAATCCGCGTCAAAATACGGTCTTAATCGATATCCGCGACACCTACCAATACGGACGCGGACATATTCCGGGAGCTGAAAACATAAGTGCTGTGGAATTGTTATCGGAGGATAACCTGAAAAGAATCGCCGACCTGGATGCTCAAGGCATCAAGGTGCTTTTATACGGAAATACGCTGACTGAAGCCAATGGGCCATTTATGGCACTCCAACAAATTGGATACTACAACACACAGGTGCTCATTGGCGGGTATCAGTTTTATCAAAGGTTAGAGAGCAGTAAAGGCGACTCATCGAAACAGATTACCTGTGTGCCGGATCAGGCAGAGTTTAACTACGCCGAAGTTGCAAAAAGCAGTGGAACAATTACCGAGGGAGACAGCCCTACGAAAAAGCCGGTGGTAATAGAACGCAAGAAAAAAACCAACGCGGTTGCGGGCGGTTGTTAGCCCAATTTGCTTATATTTTCCAGTTTATCACGATTTAAGATTTTGATATAGCCGTTTTTGTCTTCAATTACCTGATCTTCTTTGAAGTCTTTTAAAATCCTTACCACACTCATCGAGCTCATGTTAGTGAACTCGGCGATGTCGTTTCGCGACAAATAAACACCAAAAGTATTTGACATAAACACATGATCGGTAAGCACCAAAAAGGCTTTGGCTATCCGGCCATGGAGCTGTTTATGGTTGCTTTGCAGTTGATAATCGAACAATGCGCTGGTTTGGTAGTTAATTGATTTAATCACGTCTGCCGCAAATTTCCCGTTTTCAACCAAAAGCTTTTCGAACAAACGGATGTTGATACAGCACACCTGACAATCGGTTAAGGCTGCAACGGAAAAGGTAACGCTGCTCTCACCAAAAATGTCGGTCAGCCCTATCAGGTCGCCAGGCTTATTAAAATTGATTATGGAGTTTTGCTCCGAATGATCGAATTCCTTGTAAACCTTAACAAAACCTTCCTTTAAAAAGAGCACACTGGTTACAAAAGAACCTTGCTTTCTGATGATCTCTCCCTTGTTAAACTTGATGTTCAGCTTTGATTCGCTCACAAGCTTCAGCTCCGGCTCTGTTAAATTTGCAAAACATTCAGAACGGTTTTTACAATCGATACAACTGTAACTTTCGGGCGCTTTAATCATGTAATAACGACTTTTTAATCAGCTACAAAAATAGTTAAAAAATCCACAGTTAAAAAATAATATGATATGCGTCATGTTTTCAACTTGCCTTGGACACTTGAAAAATCAATTGCAGATTACAAAATAACAATCCCGGAATGATTTTAACCTGCATGCATATCAACTGAAAAGCAGATGCAGAAACAAGCCGATTTTTTGCCTAAAAGAGTAAGATAAAATAGTTTTGGCCTTTCAAATTTCATCAAATTAATGCTAACAATGCGTCGCAAATGAAATTAAAAAACTACCTCATTATGTTCATCACCCTGATGCTGGCCTGGCTGCTATTAAACAACAGTCTGCAAACCGAGGTGATTATTACAGGAGCAATTATCAGTTTGATACTACCCTGGTTATTCTGCGGGAAATGCGAGGTGTTTACCTACCTGCGCATCACACCAAAGGCTTTGTTGTACTCGGTTCTGTTTATTTTCACCTTTTTAACGGAACTTATAAAAGCCAATTTCGATATGGCTTATCGGGTACTCTCCCCCTCGTTACCTATTAATCCTGGGATTGTAGAAGTTAAAACCAAGTTGAAATCGAAAATTGGCAGGGTAATACTCGCAGACTCCATCACGCTCACCCCCGGAACTTTTACCCTCGATCTGAAAGACGATTCCATGTTTATTCACTGGGTGGATGTAAAATCAACCGATCTGGAAAAAAGCACACAGCTTATCGTAAATAAATTTGAAAAATATTTGGAGGTAATGTATGGCTAACACACTTATATTCATAGCTATATCAATAACTTTGTTAAGTCTGTTGATATCCTTATACCGGTTCATTGCAGGCCCAGAGAAGGCCAACAGAATCATCGCTTTCGATGTGATGTCGGTATCAACAATCGCCCTGATTGCTTTTATCTCGGTATTAAACAAGCGCATCATTTACTTAGATGTAGCTTTAATTTATGGCATTTTAGGTTTTATCGGGGTACTGATAATTGCACGCTACATAGAAAAAGGACTTTAAAAAGAAAATCATGTCAGAGAACAATTGGAATGAAATAATTGGAGGCTTCATCGCCATCGGCGGATCGTTGTTTCTGGTGCTTGGCTCGATTGGCCTGGTGCGTATGCCCGACGCTTACAACAGAATTCAGGCAGGAACAAAAGCCTCTACACTTGGGACTATCTTATCGCTTACAGGAATTATTTTTATCGTCCCCGATTGGTTTGGAAAGCTTCTCCTGCTGATCCTTTTCGTGCTGATAACCAACCCGGTTTCGTCGCATGTGTTAGCCCGCGCAGCCTATTACACAAAAGTACCTCTTACGGGCATCACCAAAGTAGACAAACTAAAGGAGACGCTGGAGGTAGAAGAATCGCGAAAAGCACACTTGAAGAAAGTACGCATACAAAAAGAGGAGGAATAATCATGTTTATTGCTATCGCCATCATATTAGCCATTGTGAGTATTGCCGGAGCAATAATGGCCATACATCACAAAAAATTGTCCGTAGCTATTATTGCTTCGGGATTGGTAAGCCTCACGGCCTCGGTCATGTTCTTACTGCTTGCAGCACCTGATGTTGCGCTCACAGAAGCTTCTATCGGAAGCGGGCTCACCACTATTATTTTCTTTTATGCACTGAATAAAATACGTAACAACCATGATTAAAAAGCTTCTGATTGTCGGATTGCTCACAGGTTTAGCCTTCATGTTTTACGGGCTGCTGATTTCGTACAACGGCAACGAAACCCTTACCGGACTGGGCAGCTATTATGCTCAAAACGGAGCGCGTGAGGTAGGGGCAGCCAACCTGGTTTCGGCCATTGTAGTTACTTACCGCGGATTGGATACGTTGGGTGAAGTAACCATTCTATTTCTGGCAGCAGCCATAATTGGTTTCGTGCTAAAACTCAAAAAAGACGAAGTGGTAGAAGCCAGGCCCGTGCGTGAAACAAGCGAGCTACTCACTTCAGCTTCGCAAGTAATTGTCCCGGTTATTTTCTTAGTAGGTGTTTATATCTTCATCAATGGCCACCTCACTCCGGGAGGAGGATTTCAGGGAGGAGCTGTTATTGCTTCAGGTGTTTTGCTCATGCTACTGGCCAATCCAACGATGCACATAAGCCATAATATTGTGGCCACTATCGAAAGTATATCGGGCATTGCCTTTGTGGCTATTGGCATTCTGGGCATTGTGCTTGCCGGTGGATTTTTAGACAACAGGCTGTTGCCTTTAGGCGAATTTGGCACCCTGCTAAGTGCCGGAGCTATACCCCTTATCTATATCTTCATAGGTTTAAAAGTTGGCGCTGAACTCTCTAATATCATCGGGACAATTTCTTACAATCAAAACGAAAAACCAAACTGATCATGGAATATATCATTCTCATCTCCGGATTTTTGCTGGTTCTGATCGGACTGTGGGGCATTCTCAGCCAAAAGAACCTGATTAAAATTATTCTGGGGTTTACTGTCTTCAACACCGGGATAAACATTGTAATGGTTACAGTAGGCTATGTAAAAGGCAAAACAGCTCCAATACTGGATGTAATTTCGCCCGAAGAAGCCCTCACAAGCATCGTCGATCCGGTTCCTCAGGCGCTGGTGCTTACAGCGATAGTTATCGGGCTGGGTGTTACCGCTTTAATGTTGGTTTATGCACTCAAACTCTATCAAGACAAAAAAACCCTGGATATCAACAATTTTAAAGATTTAAAATGGTAGCACCTATCTATATTATTGCAGTTGCTTTGGGATTGGCCTTTTTGCTCGGATTGCTGAAAAGCTCATCCACAAATCTGGGAAGCCTCCTTATGTTGGCAGGACTTGCCTTCATTGCCTTTGTTTCGGGACAGTGGCTCTATGAATTTCTGATAAACGGCCGTGCCACAGAGATGATTTTCACTGCCGGCTTCAAGCCCCCGTTTTCGATTAATCTGCGCATGGGCATGCAAGAAGCCCTGCTCACTACCATGATTAACGCCGCCGGACTTTTAAGCGGGCTTTACCTGATCGACACGCTGAAAAAAACAGGCATCAACAGCATGACGGTTTTGCTGGTGTTTGTCATGAGCCTTAATGTTATCGTCATGACCCGTGATATTTTCAACCTGTTTGTATTCCTCGAAATCAGCTCCATCGCCACGGCAGGTCTGGTCTTGCTAAGTAGCAAAGGAAACGCATTTCAGGCCGGCATGAAATACCTCATCGCCACAGGCATCATATCGGGGTTATTCCTTATCGGGATCATCTTTAGTTATCTGTATGCGGGATCGCTAAACATCGACGAGCTGAATGCAGCCCATATAATGGATATAAAAGGAGGTGCAATTGCCATCTTCATCATTTATGTTTCGGTAATTCTTGAACTCAAACCCTTTCCGGCCAACGGATGGGGGATAGATGTGTACACCGCGGCCAAACCTGGTTTTAGCGCACTAATCTCGTCAGGAACAGCTACTGCCGGGTTGTACGTAGCCTACAAACTGCTTCCTTTGGGAGGAGAAACATGGCTTCCCTATTTTACCATCATAGGAGCCATTACCTTTATAGGCTCGAACCTGATGGGCACACGCCAGCAAAACCCAAACAGATTGCTTGGGTACTCTTCTATAAGTCAGGTAGGCCTGCTACTCATGATTCTGGGCTTGAGCAACCAACTTGGCGACAACACATTATTTATAGCCTTCAGTATATTAATCAGTCATTATGCTGCCAAAGCCGGCTTGTTCTGGCTGTCAGGCATTGTAAAATCACAAAATCTGGAAGGATGGGCAGTCTTGCGCAAACAGCCCTTTATGCTCTTCCTGTTTGGCACATTTATTTTTGCACTGATCGGATTTCCGCCGTTCCCCTCCTTCTTCGGTAAATGGCAACTTATAATGGAATTGGCAACCCAGGAGAATTATCTTTGGATGACGCTGATTCTTACAGGTTCGTTTATTGAAGCAATTTACCTGTTCAAATGGCTCGGTTTCGCCATCAAACTCGATGTACCTTCCAACATAGTAATGAAATTTGAATGGAATAAATATCTGCCAGTATATTTGATGGCCTTAACCCTGTACGTCATTGGATTTTATGTTTCGCCCATGGTAGAAGGTGGTGCTTTCATCAATTATATACCACTTCTTTTTGTATTGGCCCTCTTTGCCCTCGATTTCTTACCCGTTTTCGTTAAAAACACCATTTCCATAGCAGGAATCATTTATTACATGGTTGATCTTTTTTCGCAGCTGGAAAATGATTTAATGCGACAAATTTTTGCTGTAATTTTTCTGGGAGGAGCCGTATTGACGCTTATGGCCGGATACAACAAAAAAGGCACACGGGCAGGTTTTTATCCCATGGCACTCATGATGTTTGCGGGATTGACCGGAATTATCGAAGCCAACTCGATGCTGGAATTTTTCTTTAGTTGGGAAATCATGACAGCAGGCTCCTATTTTTTGATTATCCGCGGAAAACGCTCGATGCCACACGGATACAGTTACATGCTGTTTAGTATTGGTGGAGCATACGCCCTGCTTTTCGGATTTGCACTGGCTTATGCTTCAGGCCTCGACACCACCATTGCTGCACTTGGACACATTACACAACTCACTACGTTGGCTTACACCTTACTAGCCGTAGGATTTATGACAAAAACAGCCTCATTGGGACTACATATCTGGCTTCCCGGAGCACATGGCGAAGCCGAAAGCGATGTATCGCCCATGGTATCGGCCATTCTTCTCAAAGCCGGTGTTTTCGGGTTAATGTTGCTTTTTCTGTATATGGGAACAGGTACTGAGGGCGGCGACAAATTACTATATGTACTCGGCTGGGTCGGCGCTTTAACCACCTTAGTCGGTAATTTAGGAGCTGTTTTTCAGGAAGATGCGAAACGACTGTTGGCTTACTCCAGTATCGGACAACTGGGATACATACTTTTTGCGGTAAGCATCATGACACAATTGGGATGGTTAGCAGGATTTACCTACACCATCAATCACTTTATGTTTAAAGCCATTTTGTTCCTGGTAATCGGAGGAATTGTGGTTAAACTCGGCACACACAACATGTATGAGATGGGGGGAATGATTAAAAAAATGCCCTTTTCATTTATCGCCGTTTTAATATCCATTATCGTTATCGGCGGCATCCCCCCCCTCTCCGGTTTTGCAGGAAAGTGGCTGTTTTACCATGCCATCATCCAAAAAGGATGGTACTTCCAGGGTGCTGTTATCTTCTTCGCTGGTATCATTGCCTTTCTGTACTTGTTCAAGTTAATACACTCTGTTTTCCTCGGACAGCTTAAAGACAACCACCGCAACATGAAAGAGATTAGCCCATGGATACTTATTCCTTCGTACCTGCTCATTATTGGAATTATGATTTTCTCGGCTTTCCCTCAGAAAATATTGCAGCCGATTGGCGAAATGTTGTCTGTCTATTTCCCCGAAAGCTTGCACTGGGAAGGCACAAAAGCCTACACCAGCTTGGGTTATTGGGATGGAACAACCATCATGATTGTCGTTATGACAGCCTTTATCCTCTTGCTTGGCTGGCTGGTTTTGATGAGCAAAAAAATCAAAAAAGTGGAACAGTTCAACATTGTATACGCGGCAGAACGTCCTTTCAGACCAGAGACAACGCATGTATCCTATAATATTTACGCCGGATACAAAAAAGCAGTTGGATTTCTGGTGACACCGGTGGTTGAAATTTTCTGGGACAGCATGAGCGCTCTGTTATTTGATTTCGCCGGATGGCTGAGAAGAATTTACAGCGGAAACATGCAAAACTACGCTCTGCATGTAGTACTGTTTATTGTAGTGTTTTACTTAATAGCATTAGGAGGTTTATAAATGGACTATAGCATCACAAAATTTCTATGGACTCTGTTAGGGTTGTTTATCGTACTGAATTGGGGCATGTTGATGAGTTCAACCATGCGCCGGATAGGGGCAAGGGTTTCAGGACGGTTTGGCATTCCGTGGTATCAACCATGGATTGATTTAACCAAGCTTTATTCGCTCAAATCGCAGGTAAGTCATGGCGCTATGTTTTTTCTCGGGCCGGTTTTCAGGCTCATGGGCGGAGTGGGAATATTTTTATTCCTCCCTATTATTTATGGCTCCGATCATTGGTCGAATTATAGCTTTTCAGGCGACCTGATTTTAATTTTATACTTCCAGTTTTTCGGCATGTTAGGCATGGCGCTGGGAGCGGGAGAAGGAGGACATCCTCATTCAGCCATCGGTATTAGCCGCGGACTATCGCAATTTACCACCATTGAAGTGCCCATGACACTGGCGGTAATTTCACTGGCTATTCAATACCAAACCTTATCAATTTCTGATATTGTGGCAGCACAACAAGGAGGATTTACCACCTGGACACTCTGGACAAATCCACTGGCTACAGCCGCCGGTATGCTTTCACTGCTGGGAGCATTCGGACATTCGCCATTTAATCTGGTCAAAGCCCCCAACGAAATCCCGATAGGCCCACCAACCGAATACCACGGCGTATTTTTAGGTGTCCTCCGTACCAACGGAGCCATTCTGCATGTAGCTGAAGCCGCCCTGTTTATGAACCTGTTCTTCGGTGGAGCTACCAACTGGGTCGAGCTGATAGTAAAGACTTTTTTAATCTATTTCTGGTCTGTTTTTGTGGGAACGGTTTTTCCAAGATTCAGGATCGAACAAAGTGTACGCTGGTTCTTGAAAGTACCTACCATCATAGGGATTATAGCCATTATCATCTTTTTATAACATGGAAAAAGAAAACAAAAATATACCGCTGGTGAAAACCAAAACTTTCATCAATCCGGAAAACGAAAAGAGATCGGTTACCGCTCCCGATGGTAGCATAATTGAAATCGATCCGATAAAAGACTATTTCTGCCAGGATCGCCCTAAAGAGTATAAGGTAAGATCGGGCGCAGTGGAAAAATTCTTAAACTGGGCACGCGCCGAAAGCCTTTGGGTGCTGGGGTTTGGAACGGGTTGCGGGAGCATCGAAATACCGCCATTGGTAACTCCACGTTTCGATATGTATCGATACGGAGTACAAATGCGCCCAACGCCAAGACAATCAAATGTCTTTATTATTTCAGGATACCTTTCGGTAAAAACCCTTAAAAGAGCTATTCGCAGCTACGAGCAAATGCCGAGCCCGAAGTACATTATCGCGTTGGGTAGCTGCACCATAAACGGCGGAATGTATTGGGATAGCTACAATACCATCAACCGCCTCGACCACTACATGCCTGTAGATGTTTACATTGCCGGCTGCATGCCTCGTCCTGAAGCGCTTCTGGCCGGTTTTGCCAAACTCAAAGAACTGATTAAAGCCGGTAAAGCCGAGAAAGCCAATGAGTACGTGCGCAATTTGGATTGGTATAAAGCCAATCAGAAAAAAATTATCAAGGACTGGAACATGCCTGACTATAACTGGTAATAATTAAAGAACCATGCAAAAAATCATTCAAGATATCGAATCCAGGTATTCTGTCTCAGAAAAAGAGATCAGAAGAAACAATCTTTGTTTTCTTACCATCCCAAAAAATCAGGCCATCTCGCTGGTCACCTATCTACGCGATTATCAAGGCTACTCGGCCTTTACCTTGCTTACGGCTGTCGACTGGATTGAAGAGGGACATTTTCAGCTCACTTATCTGCTAAACAATCCGACGAACTACACCGAGATTGGTGTGCGCACTATGATTGAACGAGACCATGCAACCATGGAAAGCGCCCACCATTTGTGGGAAAGTATGCAAACCTACCAGCGCGAACTTAAGGAAATGTTTGGAATAGATTTCCCTGGTAGTCCGCGTGTTGACGAAGACTTTATTCTGGAAGGCTGGACAGACATTCCTCCTTACAGAAGGGATTTTGATACAAAGAAATATGCCGAAGAAACCTACTTCCCACGCCCGGGACGTGAAACAAATGATCCGGCTGAGTACATGAAATCAAAACTATTTCCTAACGACTAACACGCCCAGATATGGACATAAGAAAAATATTTCAACAGTATAGCGACCGAACTTCATATCCGGAAATTGGTGAAGATGGAAAACCCATCATAGACCTGAGTAGCCATAAATACCTGAAAATGTGGCAAGGGCCACAACACCCGGGCGTTACCGGAAACATGTCGTTGGAGCTAACAGTTTGTGGTGATGAAATTGTTGAATCAAAAACCCATGTAGGCTACCTGCACCGCGGTTTTGAAAAACTGATGGAACGCCGGAAATTTATCCAGTGTTTCCCTACCTGTATCCGCATGTGTGTGGCCGAACCCGATCCAAACGAGTACTTACTGGCTAGATGTGTGGAAGAACTCTCAGGTATTGAAGTTCCAGAAATGGCCCAATGGCTTCGGACCCTGGTACTCGAAATGGCCCGTTTACAGGTTTTGTTGCGCGGTGTCCCCGGACAAGGTGGCACTTTTGCTCTGGGTCTGGGATACCAATGGGGTAACTACATCCGCGACCTCATCCTCGATCGCTTTGAAGAACTTACCGGAGGGCGTGTATACCACATGTATATCTTGCCCGGAGGCGTGCGTGGGTTACTTCCAGATGGATTTAAAAAACGTATGGAAGAAAATCTCAAGCTGGCCGATGAATTCGTTAAAAGCATCGACGACCTGATGTACAGTAATAGTGTTTTCAAACAAAGAGCGAAAGGCCTGGCAGTTATTCCAAAAGAATACATCGACAAATACGGTGTTTATGGCCCTTCAGCCAGAGCTGCGGGTGTGATGCGCGATGTGCGTAAAACAAACCCTTACCTGAAATACGCCGAACTCGATTTTGAACCTTACACCACCACCGAAAGTGATGTGTATGCGCGTAGCCGCGTTAGATGGTATGACTTACAAACCACCATCGACCTCATCCGTCAGATCATGGCCAAAATGCCTGAGAAAGGTGAGATAAAAGCTCCAACGCCCAATGTGCTTCACTGGAAAATTCCTAAGGGCGAGACCTACGTAAAATGCGAAAGCTCGCGGGGTGAATACGGCATGTACATGGTTACTGACGGGAGTGATATGCCACGTCGCGTAAACCTTAAAGGCCCCAGTTATACCCATGCCAACATGTTGCTCGAAAAACTGTTGATCAACGCTAACATTGCCGACACTGCCGGTATCATGGTTTCGCTTGCTACCTGTCCACCTGAAATTGAAAGATAATTGAGTTCACTGTTACTGACGTTTACCGAAAAATAAAAATATCATGAGCCTTAAAGATATATTAACTCCATTTACCGCCTGGAAAAGAGTAGCCAGAACACCAGTTACGGTGCGCGATCCGTTCAATGATCGCCCGGGAGCTGACAGATACCGCGGTTTCCACAAAAACGATGTAGACACCTGTATTGGTTGTGGAACGTGCGAATCAATATGCGAAAATGAAGCCATCGATCTGGTTCCGTTTAAAGATCCGGTAAGTGGCGACAGCGGTCTCAGGCCACGAATCGATTATGGAAGATGTTGCTGGTGTGCACTTTGCGTAGATGTTTGCACCACCAACTCACTCACGCTCTCCAATGAATATACCTGGGTTGCTACCGATCCTGAAGAATACCGTTATACACCCGGCGTTGATAAAAAATCGTGGGATGAAAACGAAAAAGGCTGGAAAAAACCTGAGGGCAACTATGAATTTTATGACCTCAACCGCGTAGCCATGCATCATCTGCATCCTGAAGAAAGGAGCGATTCCTTTATTGAGATGGTGACCGGCTATTCAAAAGAACAGGCCATGACTGAAGCCGACAGATGTGTTGAGTGCGGCATTTGTATTGCCACTTGTCCGGCTCACATGGGAATTCCTGAGTACATAAAAGCCGTGCGTAACGACAATATGGAGGAAGGCATGCGTGTGCTTTACGAAACCAATCCCCTTCCGGAAATTTGCGGACGTATTTGCACCCATAAATGTGAAACAGTTTGCTCCATAGGGCACAAAGGTGACCCACTTTCCATACGCTGGCTGAAAAGGTATATCGCCGACCAGATTCCATCTGACAAATACAAAGAGATACTCAACACCAATAACCTGGAGGTTAATGATAAAAAAGTAGCCATTATAGGATCAGGGCCTTCGGGACTTTCGGCGGCACACTACCTGAGGCTGATGGGATATCAGGTAACCATTTTTGAACAGTATGCTGAGGCTGGTGGCATGATGCGTTATGGCATTCCTGAATACCGTCTTCCATACGATCAACTCGACAAAGACATCAATTACATCCTCTCATTGGGTGTTGAAATCAAGTACAACACGCGCATCGGCGACAAAATAACCCTGGCTGATCTGGGAAAAAAATACGATGCTGTTTTCGCCGGAACAGGCTTGCATCTGGGCAGAGGTACCGGCATTCCAGGATCTGATAACGAACATGTGTATTATTCAACCGACCTGCTCCGTAAAATAACTGCAGGCGAAAAAATAGAAGTGGCCGACTCAGTAGTGGTTATCGGTGGTGGTAACGTAGCAATGGACATCACACGCTCGCTGGCCCGACTGCAAATGAAAAAGTATGGCCGCATAAACATCATTGCTACCTCGCTCGAAAACGAGGAAAACATGCCTGCCGACCGGGAAGAAGTTGTAGAAGCACGTGAAGAAGGGGCAATTATCCATCCGGGATGGGCTCCCCAGTCAATTGAAATTGAGAACGGTGTTCCAATAGGATTGCATGTGGTAAAATGCAACTCTCTTTTCGATGAAACCGGAAGGTTTAATCCGCAATGCAGCATGGACATCAAAGAATACTGGCCTGGCAAAATGGTGGTGCAGTCGATCGGACAAGGCATGGACATGACCTATTTGTCGGATGAGTTCAAAGAAAATATCACCTTTGGTCCAAGAGGACGGGTTCAAACCAACGAATATTTCCAGACAGGCGTTGGTTGGTTTTTTATGGGCGGCGACATTATCGAAGGTCCGGATGTAATCCATGGCATTGCCAACGGCCACAAAGCCGCCGTGGGCATCGACCGCTATATTCAGGACAAACTAAATTCCAAACAATAAACTATTACTAAAACAACCCACGATGGCAGATCTATCAACAACCTATTTGGGATTAAAACTAAAAAGTCCGGTTATCGCCGGCAGTTCTCCACTTACCGACAACGTGAAGTCAATAAAAAAACTGGCAGATGCCGGAGCAGGAGCTGTAGTGCTTAAATCGCTTTTCGAGGAACAGATCATGATGGATGTAGACGCTTTGCAAGTAAACAACATGCACGGATCGTACGATGACATCGAAAACCTGGCGACTTACTTTACCAAACAAAAAAGTATCAACGAATACCTGACACTCATTAAAGAGACAAAAAACACTGTTGATATTCCTGTAATTGCAAGCATCAACTGCCTGAGCCCTGGAGAATGGGTCGAATTTGCCAAAAAAATTGAAAAAGCCGGAGCAGATGCCCTCGAACTCAACATTTTCCTAATGCCGGCAGCACTCGAATTTACAGGTACTGACTACGAAAGAACTTACTTTGATGTCATCGATCAGGTTACCAAAAAAATCAACATCCCCATTGCCATCAAGCTGGGGAGTTATTTTTCGGGCATGGCTAACTTCCTTCACAGGTTAAGTCAAACAGGAATAAGCGGCATCGTGCTGTTTAACAGATTCTATGATACCGATATTGACATTGAAGAACAAATCCTGACCAGCCGTTCGTACAACAGCCATGCTGCCGACAACAGCAATGTATTGCGTTGGATTGGCATCCTCTCACCCCATGTTTCGTGCGATCTGGCAGCATCCACCGGAATAGTTAATGGCGACACGGTGATCAAAAACCTGCTGGCAGGAGCTCAGGCGACACAAGTGGTATCGGCCATTTTAACCCATGGAGCGGGTGAAATAACCAAAATGAACACCCGATTGAACGCATGGATGGATGAAAAAGGTTATTCCAAAACCGCTGAATTTATTGGCAAACTCAACCAAAAAGAGGTAAAAAAACCAATCCTCTTCGAACGGACACAATTTATGAAATACTTCTCTAACCTCGACTATGTATCACCTAAATAACTTATAACATGTTAGTTTCAAAAATCGTAGAAAAAAAAGGAAAGCATGTCATTACAGTATTTGAAAAATCATCGGTATACGATACTGTGAAAAAACTCGATGAAACCAATAACGGCGCTGCATTGGTTATAAACGAACAAAATCAGCTGGTTGGAATTATATCTGAAAGAGACATCCTCTACAAATGTTACAAATCAGGAAAAGCCATTGATGGGACTAACCTTGTGGCTGATTTAATGACGCCCGCCGATTCACTAATCGTTGGTAAAATGGACGATACAGATGTTTATCTGATGCATGCGATGCTCGAAAAGCAAATCAGGCACATTCCTATTCTTGAAAAAGAAGAAATAATCAGCATTATCTCAATCGAGGATGTGTTACGTGCCGTACTCGAAAGCACTGAATCAGAAGCTAAATTATTGCGCGAGTATATTAAAAACCCGTTTGGCGTTCACGCTTATAAGCAATAACCACAAGGTTATCCATTTTTGGCCACATTGACCAGACGCTGGTAATCAATAATCCGGATGGTTTTTCCGCTTATCTCGATGATTCCGTCTTTTCTAAATTCTGACAGTGTCCGGATGGTGTTTTCCGTGGTCATCGTGATCATTTCACCCACTTCTCTGCGCGTGATAGGCATTTTAAACTCTTGCTTCATAAAAACCCGGTCGGCAAGCAGAAGCAACACAAAAGCTACCCTGCCGCGCACCTGCTTCTGGTTAAGTTCAAATTGAATATTGATGATGTCTTCCGAAATTTTACTGATGCGGTTAAGCAGGTTTAAGGAAAAAGCCGGATTAGTCTTTATCACGTTTTTTATGGCCGGCAGCCTGATGTCGCACACATGGGTTTCTTCGAGCGCAGCAACCGAATAATTATAGGTAGATCCGGAAAAAATACTCAGAAGGCTAATAAACTCACCCGGGCGACTGATTCCCAAAATGTGATCTTTACCGTATTTATCGGTTCGGTAAATCTTTACCAATCCCTTACGGAGATACATAAACGAGTTAATCTTCTGACCTTCTTTGCGGAGTACTTCGCCCTTTTCAAAGGCCAATTCTGTTCTCGCCCCATCAATTATTTTGTGTTCGGCCTCATCCAGCTTGTCGAATAATAGCTTTCGGTAGATGCAGCCACTACAAGATTCAATTTCGTGCGTTCTTTTCATCGGTCGCGCTTCGGTTGGTTATATTTATTGTTGATATGAATCACATTTTCCCTGACCACCAAAAGTATGCATTTTTTCATGTATCTGACTATATTTTTATGAATAATTTTATGTTTTGTGAAAAATGATTCGTTTCATTGAAAAATACATGGCAACATTCGCCTTATCAGATGTTGGTTTATAGTAGGTTTTACTAATTTTGACCTTTTGTTTTAACTATGGAAGAAATTAAAAACAAGAGTAAAAAAAAGCCTGAGAAGGTGATGACTTTCTGGAGTCATCTGGAGGAGTTACGCTGGCATATTTTTCGCTCACTCATAGCCATCGTTGCTATTGCAATCGTGGCTTTTATGAACAGAAAATTTCTTTTCGACGTGGTTATATTAGGCCCAAGCTCTTCGGAGTTTATCACCAATCAATTGCTTTGCAAAGCAGGGCAAATGTTAAATATTGAGGCGCTTTGCATAAAAGACATGCAACTTACTATTATCAACATCACCATGTCGGGGCAATTTCTTACCCACATGTACATCAGCATGGTAACAGGTTTTATCCTTGCTTTTCCTTATATCGTTTGGGAAGCCTGGCGATTTATCAGTCCTGCCTTGCTCGAAAACGAACGCAAATATTCATCGGGTGGTGTGATTATCAGTTCATTGCTTTTTTTAGCCGGTGTGCTGTTTAGTTATTTTCTTATTGTACCCTTAACCATTAACTTTTTAGGAACTTATCAGGTAAGTGCAGACGTTTTTAATCAAATCTCTCTGTCTTCGTACATCAGCACAGTGGTCTCGGTTACTTTTGCGGTTGGGGTTTCGTTCGAGTTGCCTATTGTTGTTTATTTCTTGACGAAAATCGGACTGATAACACCCGAATTCCTGAAAAAGAACAGAAAATACATGTATGTTATTTTACTCATTTTGGCAGCCATCATCACACCTCCCGACATGTTTAGCCAAATCCTGGTAGTTATTCCACTAATAGGCTTGTATGAGTTTTCGATTGCCGTATCAAAAAACGTGTACAAGAAAAACTATGAAGCCATAAACTAGTCATCAACCGTTTGACAGCACCAGGAATTGACATGGTAGGATGGACTATGGCTGTTAGATTCTCCTGAGCAAAAAGCCGATAGCTGGTATCACTAGCCAAAAACCATAAAAAAATAAACTGCCGAAAGCATATTTTGGGTGTGTCGGGTTCTCTTTAAGAAACAGCCTGATAATCACTCTACAACAACCCCAGGATCGTTGAGCAGCCAATCGGGCGAACCCGTAACAAATCCCAACGCAAGGGTATAAAACTTTTCAGCGGCTTCCACATGCACCCAGTGCGATGCCCCTTCAATGGTCACGATTTCAGCCATCGGGAAATTATATCGTATCTGATCGTAATCGGAGGTCAGGATGTAATCGGAAGCACCGCCGCGAATAAACAAAACCTGCTTTTCGTATTTGTTGATGGTATCTATTCCATCGAACATCTGATCCAGGTTTGGCTCAATTCCTTCAATGTTGAGTTGCCACCCGAACTGGTTATCCTCTGTACGCCGAAGGTTTTTCATGATAAACTGACGTATGCGTGCCTCCCTGATCAGGGGTTTAATTTGATCTTCGACATCCTGACGTGTTTGAACACGGGAGAAGTCAACGGCGCGCATGGCTGCAATAATGGCTTTGTGGTTGTCGCGCGGCCCATAGGATTTCAGGGTGATGTCAACTACAAGTAATTTTTCAACCAGATGTGGATTTTCCAAAGCAAAGCGCATCGCCACCTTTCCGCCCATCGAATGGCCGATAACAATGGGGTCTTCGATTCCGTGTTCATCTAGAAAATCAAACAGGTCATCGGTTAAGGCCAGGTAGTTAAAAGTACTGCTGTGACCCGATTGCCCGTGGTTACGCTGGTCGACCACCCACACATCATACTCCTCCATCGACAACCTGCGGGCAAACGAAACCCAATTGTCGGAAACGCCAAATAGGCCGTGAAGGATTACAACCGGCTGGTGACCGGGCATACCATATCTTCTGTAAAACAATTGCATAACTATCTATTTTCAATTAAAATCATCCAACAAATGCTCCGTCGCATCATGGTGGTTGAAATATTTTCTTATCAGATAAACCATCAGGTAGATTATGGGAGTATCAAACAAGGCGAACAAAAATTTGAATAAATACCCGTTGAGAAAAAGTATCCCGAAATACGTCCATTCAATCACGCCAAAACTGCATAAGAGCAACAAAACAGTAGCAGTATCAACTATTTGCGAGGTAAAGGTAGAAAAATTGTTTCTAATCCACAGGTGCTTGCCCCGCGTCAACTTTTTCCAAAAATGAAAAATCCTGACATCCAAGAATTGGGCAAACAGGTAAGCGGCGAGCGAGGCAGCCACGGCGATGTAAGTAAACCCAAATACCTTTTTAAACTCAGGCGAACTTATTGGCGACCAATCCGTGGCAGGCGCTTCGGCAGAAACAATAATGATTAGCAAGGCAAAAAAACTGGCAAAAATACCAGCCACCACAACCATTTGCGCCCGCTTCTTGCCAAATATTTCAGAGATAATATCCGTAATCAAAAAGGTAACGGGATAGGCAATAATGCCTACTGAAAGCTCAAAATTGAACCACCCGAAAGGATTCCAGTTGAAGAATTTCTGGAATATCAGGTTGCTGGTTACCAACGAAGTAATAAATAAACTGGCCAGAATCAGAAACAAAGTTTCGGCATGACGTCGTTTTTGTATAGAAAGGCGAGATTTCTCCAAAATTAATCTTATCAGGTTATATATCGTTTAACTGTCGCAGATAGAGCTGTATGGTATTTTCCAAACCGTAATACAGGGCGTCGCAAATAAGGGCATGACCTATTGAAACTTCTTTCAACCAAGGGATTGTAGTTTTAAAGAACCGTAGGTTGTCCAAACTCAGATCATGACCTGCATTCAGGTCGATATCCAGTTCACGGGCTATCATCGCCGCACTCAGGAAGGGTGCTATTGCCCGCTCCCGGTCGTGCACATAAGCCGCAGCATAACTTTCGGTATACAACTCCACGCGATCAGTACTTGTGGATTTTGCCCCTTCGATAAATTTTATTTCGGGATCAACAAAAATCGAGGTTCTGATACCAGCCTCCTTAAAACAGGCGATGATATCAACCAGAAAAGAACGATGCTTTATGGTATCCCAACCGTGATCTGATGTTAGCTGATGCGGATCGTCGGGGACAAGTGTTACCTGAGCCGGTTTGGTTTTAAGGACTAAATCGATGAAATGCGGCGTAGGATTTCCCTCAATATTAAATTCTGTGGTTAACAAAGGCTTTAAGGTGGTCACATCGCTGTAACGAATATGTCGTTCGTCAGGCCGTGGATGAACTGTAATACCCTGAGCGCCAAAACGCTCACAATCATGAACCACCTTTACAAGATCGGGCTGATTGCCTCCACGTGCGTTGCGCAGGGTAGCAATTTTATTTACATTAACACTTAACTTGGTCATTGGATTCTATTTGGTGCAAAATTAATAAATTGCAGACCAAAACAGTTTTTAATATGCGACTAGTTATTCAAAGAGTTTCCGGGGCTTCTGTAACCATCAACAACAACCTTTTTTCTTCTATCCATGGCGGGATGCTGATCCTTGTCGGGATAGAAACTGCCGACAATGCAGACGACATTTCATGGTTAGCCGGAAAAATTTCCAGACTCCGCATTTTTGACGACGATCAGGGTGTTATGAATTGCAGCATCACCGAAAAAAAAGGAGAATTGTTGGTTGTGAGTCAGTTTACACTTCACGCCAGCACGAAAAAAGGAAACCGGCCTTCCTATATAAAAGCCGCGCCGCCGGAAATGGCCAATAAACTGTATCTTGATTTTGTTCAGGAACTCGAAAAAACCACCGGTTTATTGGTTAAAACAGGAAAATTTGGCGCTATGATGGAAATTGCTCTTGTAAACGATGGACCTGTGACCATCCTCATCGATTCAAAAAACAGAGAATAATCTTTATTTGCAGCCTCATCGTTCGTTGAAATTCCCTTGGAGGCCTTTGGCTCTTGGCTTTTAGCTATTGGCTTTTAGCTCTTAGCTTTTTAGCATTTGGTATTTTGTATGTTAGTCGCTGAGGAACCAGCAGCCAAAAGCCAACAGCCGTCAAGAGAAAGCATACCCGTGAGAAAAGTGGAGTACAGTTATTTTCTGCTATTTCTGCGTCTTTCCTTTTCCTTTTCCACCAGATATTCCTCGATGGCCATAGTCATACTGGGAGCAGTTTGGGTAGGTGCGGGAATGTCTAACCTCAGTCCGGCCTCAATTACTGCATTTGAGGTAGCTGTTCCAAAGGCGCCAATCAGCTGTTCTCCTTGTACATACTCCGGGAAATTGGTTTCAAGCGATTTGATTCCGGCAGGACTAAAGAAAATGATTAACTCATACTCAGAAAGAGAGATATGCGATAGATTTGCTGCTACAGTTCTGTAGATCACAGCATTGGTGTAATTTACACCAGATTTGTCGAGCATATCGATCATGGACGTCTTCTGAAGATCAGAAGAAGGCAACAGGAATTTCTCTTCCGGATGTTTGGTTATAACCTCGAGAAGTTCAGGAAAATTCTGTTTTCCGTAAAAAATTTTTCGCTTTCTATACTGCACATATTTTTGCAGATAGTAGGCAGTTGACTCAGAGATACAAAAGTATTTCAACGAGTCAGGGATGTCGAAGCGGAGTTCTTTGGCCATTCTAAAAAAATGATCAACAGCGTGGCGGCTTGTTAAAACAACCGCAGTATGACCGCTGAAAGTACCTTTAGCCCGCCTGAAATCCTGAGCAGAAACGCCTTCTACCTTTATAAATTTCTCGAAAACAATGTTTAATCCAAATTTGTTGCAAAGTTCACCATAAGGCGACTTTTCCAAATCAACGGGCTGTGGTTGAGAAACCAGAATGTTTTTAATTTTCAATTCCTGCAATCTTTTGGTTCCTAAAATGATAATCTACACCTGAAACAGTGTCTGCTCTTAAAGATAATTTTCCGGTAACAGAAGCTTTACTACAATAATCAAAGGCACTATTTCGAGGGCGCAAAGGTACAAAATAAAATGAAATGCAGAAAATCTTGTGTTCCGGATGCCAATCGTAATAGTTTGTCCCCACCTAAAAACCTGTAAACCAATAACAGCAATCAGCGCCATGGGCAGAAAGATTTCACTATCCGCCAACAAAGCCAACATCAATAAAGGCAAGGCCAATAGGCCTGCCAGTTGCTGAATACCTTTGTCAAGCCGGAGTTGCTGCTGCGATAAGTCGGTAGTAAGAAAAATATAAGCCAAAAACGTAATGGCTACCCGTCGATATACCCAAAACAAAACATACGCGCCTGCAATTAAAAAAAACAAGGTATAGCCCTGTAGAAACGAAAGGATGTAACTGAGGTAATCGACTACGAAAATATAAGTAAGTAAAGATATGGAAAACTGATAGTTGACCAAGAAGAAAAAATCGATGGCCAAGCTCGGTGCCACCAATATCGACGACTTCTTCCGGGCAAAACCCAGACGCTCACCACCATCAAACTCGTAGAGTAACCGATCGGGCATATACCACCTGAGCAAGGCCAAAATCAATCCGAAAAACAAAATAACCAACAAAAAAACTTGAAAGTGGTTCTCATAAATCAACACCGGAGCAATGTCGACCGGAGCATCGGCAAACAACCCGCTGGTCGTCAGTACCGCTGAATCGCCGACTCCAATACCTTTGGGCGGCAGGTTCTTTACGGCCTCAAACAGTGCCGGATTGGTACGAAGAAATATACTCAGGGTGTCGTTCATCTTAAGGCTGCGACATTTTAAAACGCAAAGATAGAATAAAGGCCTGAATGATTTCATGTATCAACCGGCACGATCAAAACCACAAATGGCATCCAGATTTGTTCTTCAACTCAATCATGCAAAAAAAACAATACATACTGAGTTCAAATAAGATTATAACCACCTGTATACGTGTGTCTTTACCCCCATTTCCGGAAGCTGCCTCATGAACAGATTTAATGCCCATTCAAAATATTAGTGCTAATTTTGCGCTCCGTTTCAAATATCGAACCATACACATAATGAACTTAATAGAACATATACACGAAGAGGCCAAAAAGGCTAACAAAACAATAGTTTTACCGGAAGGAACTGAGGAACGCACCCTAAAAGCTGCCGATTACGTGCTGGCCCATCATCTGGCAAAAATTCTGCTTATCGGCAACCCGGAAGAAATTTCCAATGCCGCCAACAGGTTAAACCTCAGCCACATCAAAAAAGCAACGGTTATCGATCCGGAAACCCATCCAGATAAAGCGCGTTACACTGATTGGCTTTTCGAGATGCGAAAAAGCAAAGGGATAACTCCCGATCAGGCTGCAAAGCTGGTAGAAGATCCCCTGTACCTGGCCACATTGCTCATCAAAGACAAAAAAGCCGACGGCGAAGTTGCTGGAGCACAAAACGCCACCGGAGATGTGTTAAGGCCTGCGTTTCAGATTATCAAAACCCTTCCGGGCGTTTCAGCAGTATCGGGAGCATTTATCATGCTGTTAAAAGATAAGGAATATGGCGAAAACGGCATCTTGATTTTCGCCGACTGCGCTGTAAATCCCGATCCCAGCGTAAAAGAATTGGCTGAAATTGCCGTTGAATCGGCCAGAACTGCTCGCAGTATTGCGGGCATTCACCCCAAAGTGGCCATGCTGAGCTTTTCGACAAAAGGCAGTGCAAAACACCCGAAAGTAGACAAAGTAGTGGAAGCCACCACACTTGCACGCGAAATGGATCCAACTCTCGACATCGATGGCGAGTTGCAGGTAGATGCCGCATTGGTAGCCGCCATAGGGCAGAAAAAAGCCCCCGGATCACGCATTGCAGGACAGGCTAACGTGCTGGTATTCCCATCGTTGGAGACCGGCAACATTGCCTACAAGCTTGTTGAACGCCTGGCTGGCGCAGAAGCCGTAGGCCCTGTACTTCAAGGTCTTGCCGCACCAATAAACGACCTCTCGCGGGGTTGCTCAGTAAACGATATTATTCATATGATTGCCATTACTGCCAATCAGGCAAATGGTCTATATAATTCATAAACACTTAATAAAACATAAAATGGGTCAGTTATCCGAATTTAGCCTTGGTGCTCAAATCAAACCAAAAGGTGCTATTCAAACCGTTGGCATTGTGGGTTGTGGAGCAGTTGGGCAAGAACTTACCATATTGATCTCCCGTTCAGGAATTGATGTGGTTTTCATCGATGTTAGCGATGAAAGAATTAAAGAAATAT
>DJVY01000104.1 GCA_002440885.1 Bacteroidales bacterium UBA6244 | reverse complement strand
TTAAATTTGACGTTAGTTGGAAGCATAAAGACCCAATTTGATAATTCTTATCAGTTAAAATAGTAATAATAAAAGTCGTATATTTGTCCGGAATTTACCGAATATTTCGGACAAACTAATTATTCAAAAAATGGAAGGCAATATTTCACAAACAATAAGAGAACAGATTAAACATATTAAGGCAGGAGAATTGTTTACAATCAGCGATTTTGAGAATGTGAACAATGATAATCTTGTAACAAGGACTTTATCACGTTTGCAAAACGAAGGAACAATTGTTCGAGTGGCAACAGGTATTTATATGAACCCTAAAAAAACACAATTTGGCATTTTATATCCCACATTGGACCAAATTGCCCAAAAAATTGCCGAACGAGACAAAGCACAAATTATACCGACTGGCGATACAGCATTGAATATTTTAGGATTTTCCACACAAGTACCAATGAATGCTGTTTATATTACAAATGGAGCAAAACGAAAAGTAAAAGTTGGAGAAAGGAGTATAATCTTTAAAAATGCTGTACAAAAAAACTTCCAGTTTAAAGGTACACTTTTGCCATTAATCATCATAGCACTGAAAGAACTTGGCGAAAATCGAGTTACAGACAATATTAAAAATAAAATCATTAATCTTATTTCAGAAAGTAACACAGAGGAAAAAACAACAATGATGAACGATTTATACTTATCTCCCGTATGGATTAAGGAATTTCTTTTACCAATCATTAAAACAACGATAAAATGAGTTCTTGGTTTCAATACAATAATGATGAAAAACTTGTATTACTTCAACAAACTGCATCAGCAAAAAACATCGTAGAACAAGCGGTTGAAAAAGATTGGTGGGTAACTGCTGTCTTAATGGCATTGTCAAAAACAACATGGGCTGATTATTTACAATTCAAAGGTGGAACTTCATTAAGCAAGGCGTGGAATTTAGTTAATCGTTTTAGTGAAGATATTGACTTAGCAATTAATCGTTCATTTTTTGGTTTACTTGAAGAAACAAAACAACAAAGAACAGAAATCCGCCGACAAACATTTCATTATATTGAAAATAAACTAATAACCGAGTTAAATACAATATTGATTTCTAATGGTATAGCTGATTTCGAGATAGACCTTGTTACGAAGAACAGTAGTTCAATGATTACGACTGTTGAAGTGAAATACAAAAGTATTCTCACCACAGTTATTGATTATATTTTGCCTGTTGTAAAAATTGAATTTAGTGCCATGTCGCTTGATGAACCTAATTCAGAAAAGGAAATTACAACACTCATTCATTCACAATATTCGGAAATAGATAACGAAATATATTGTATTTTTAAAACTGTATTGCCGGAACGCACTTTTTTAGAAAAGATTTTCTTATTGCACGAAGAATATCAAAAAGACAATCAGCGAACAGAAAGAATGTCGAGACATTTGTATGATTTGGAAAAAATAATGGACAGTCCGCATGCGGAATTAGCACTGCAAAACACGGAGTTATATAAAATTATAATCAAACACCGACAAAAATTCAATAATATTGAAAGTATGGATTATCGGACACATTATCCTGACAGTATACAAATTTGCCCTCCTGATAGATTGCTCAAAGATTGGAAAAGTGATTACGAAAATTTACAAGAAAGTTTTATCTATGACAAATCAAAAAAATCATTTGACGAATTGATTACCAGAATATCTGAACTGACAAATAGATTAAGAAAAATAAGTATAATAATAGATGAATAAAAAAATGCCTCTGTGTAACATAATATAATTTAAGCCTCACCTGAGCCCATAATAAACAAGCCGGGATGAAAACATCACCCATTGCCTGTAAATCAACTCTGGAATTTAGTGAAAGCCCCTCCTTCTTTCTTTCGTTAATAAATAGTAACAGCGTATCTTCGTTCGCGATAAAATCCTATTTTTGCTTTATGCACTTCGTTAAAAATTAATTCAAAACTCATGAAAATACTGGTTACCGGTGGCACTGGTTTTATTGGCTCACATACCGTTGTTGAACTACAAAATAAAGGATTTGAGGTGGTTATCGTCGACAACCTCTCCAATTCGGAAGCTAAAATTGTCGACTCTATCGAGAAAATAACCGGAATAAGGCCGGCGCTCGAAGTGTTCGACCTGATCGACAGGGAAAAAACTGCCGACTTTTTTAAACGCCACAACGACCTCAAAGGCATCATCCATTTTGCAGCCTACAAAGCGGTTGGCGAATCGGTTCAAAATCCGTTGATGTATTACCGAAACAACCTCGATTCGCTGGTGAATATCCTCCAGGCCATGCACGACAACCACATTCCGAACATTGTATTTTCCTCATCCTGTACGGTTTATGGGCAGCCGGAAGAGTTGCCTGTGAGCGAAAAGGCTCCCATACAAAAGGCCGAATCGCCTTACGGAAACACCAAGCAGATTTCAGAGGAAATTATCACCGATACAGTGAAAGTAACCGACATCAACGCCATCGCCCTGCGGTATTTTAATCCCATCGGGGCTCACCCAAGTGCCCTGATTGGGGAATTGCCCATCGGCGTGCCTAACAACCTCGTGCCATTTATTACCCAAACGGCCATCGGACTTCGTGAACAACTCAGCGTGTTTGGCGATGATTACCAAACCCCCGACGGGACGGCCATCCGCGATTATATTCACGTGGTGGACCTGGCCAAAGCCCATGTGGTGGCCATCGACCGGATGATCAACAAAAAAATGCTCAAACAAATGGAGATTTTCAACCTGGGTACGGGTATTGGCTATTCCGTGCTGGATGTGATAAAGGCGTTTGAGAAAACTTCCGGGTTAACTCTGAACTATAAAATTGTACCACGCCGTGCCGGAGATATCGAAAAAGTATGGGCCAACCCCGATTTCTCAAACGAAGTGCTGGGCTGGAAAGCCGAACGTAACCTGGAAGAAATGGTGAGCTCGGCCTGGAAATGGGAACAAGCTTTTCGCGAAAAAACCGTTAATCCTGAATCATAAACCGATAAACTGAAGACATGAAAAAAATACTTATTACCGGCGCAGCCGGATTCATTGGCTCACATGTAGCCCGACTGTTTGTAAACAAATACCCTGATTATCATATTTTTAATCTGGACAAACTCACCTACGCTGGCAACCTGGAGAACCTGAAAGACATCGATAAAAAACCAAATTACACCTTTCTGCTGGGAGATATTGTGGATGGTAATTTTATCATGGACTTGTTTAAAAAACATCAGTTTGATGGAGTAATCCATTTGGCTGCTGAGTCGCATGTCGATCGTTCTATCGAAAATCCCATGGAGTTCGTCATGACCAACGTCATAGGTACAGTTAATCTGCTCAATGCTGCCCGCGCCATCTGGAAAGATAACTACGAGGGCAAACGGTTTTACCATGTTTCCACCGACGAAGTGTATGGCTCGCTGGGCGATGAAGGATTCTTTTATGAAGATACAGCTTACGACCCACACAGTCCTTATTCGGCTTCCAAAGCCAGCTCCGACCATTTTGTACGGGCTTACCACGACACCTACGGATTGCCAATCATCATTTCCAATTGCTCCAACAACTACGGCCCAAACCAGTTTCCTGAAAAACTTATCCCATTGTTTCTGAACAACATACGACACAACAAACCGCTTCCGATTTACGGTAAAGGCGAAAATGTGCGCGATTGGCTTTACGTGCTCGACCACGCCACGGCCATCGATGTGATTTATCACGAAGGGGCTACGGGCGAGACTTTCAATATCGGCGGACACAACGAATGGAAAAATATCGACCTGATCAAGGTGATGTGTAAGGTGATGGACAAGAAACTGGGGCGCGAAGAAGGTACCAGCGAAAAGCTGATTACTTATGTTACCGACCGCGCCGGCCACGATCTGCGCTATGCCATCGACAGCACTAAATTGCAGGAAGTGCTGGGCTGGAAACCTTCGCTTCAGTTTGAGGAAGGCATCGAAAAAACCATCGACTGGTACATGCAAAACGAAGAATGGCTAAAAAATGTCACTTCAGGGGCTTATCAGGCTTATTACGACAAAATGTATAAGGGGAGGTAGGCTGGGAGCTGGGAATGCTGGCAGCCATTATTTTTTTTAAAAAGAAAGTAGGGTAAATCCATTTTCATGCGGTTAATAGGTGAATCAAAAAAATAGATCAAAATGAAAAAAAATCGTGTGTTAACCGGAATTATTCTTTTTATGAGTCTGGCGTTGTTTGTTTCTTCTTGCAAAAAGGATGAGAATACCACTGCGCCCAACACCACTACCACGAGCAATGAAGCCCTTGCCGATCGAATTTTCAATAACGTGGGAAATATTTCCAATGAGGCTTATTCGTTGCAAACCTCTACCACCAAAACTACCGACGGAGCTCGGCTGTTTATAGGTGATTGTGCTGTGATTACCCTTGACACGCTGGGTTTCCCGTTCACCCTGACCGTCGATTTTGGTACAGAAAACTGCCTGTGCGAAGATGGCCACTACCGCCGCGGTCAGATTATTACTCACTTTACCGGACCTTATTGGCAAGCTGGTACGGTAATTACCCATACACTCAACAATTATTTTGTTGACGATAATGGCGTGGAAGGAACACGAGTACTCACCAATCTTGGCCCGAATGCCGATGGTTTTATGGAGTATACCATAGAAGCGGAGGGGGAAATATTTTTGGCTAACTCCGACGACAGTTTTACGTGGACGTCGTCGCGTACCCGCGTTTGGATAGAGGGGTACGATTCCTTTACTCCTTATGACGATGTTTACCTGATTTCGGGCGTTTCATCCGGAGTAAGGGTTTCGGGTGAAACGTGGCAGCGCATTACCTTAGAGCCCTTGCGACTGGAGCTGGATTGTCGGCATATTGTTTCCGGTATCGTCGAAATTACTTCGAGCAACGGGCCTGATATGACGCTTGACTATGGCACAGGCGACTGCGACAACGTGGCCTACGTAACCGTCAATGGGGTGGTTTATACCATCATGTTGCCCTAGTTTAAAAAACTGTGAGGAAAGCGCCATGGGTCTTTGAAGAAAAAGCGCTCATGGCGGTTTGCTTGTTTTAAGTTTGTTTTTGTTGGTAACCTGAAATCAACGTTTTGACAAAAGAGGAGTTTAAAAATATTTTCGACCAACACTTCGATCTGGTGAGAAACCATATCTTCTACCGCTGTGGCGACGGGGATCTGGCCAGCGACATCGCCCAGGAAGCTTTTTTAACGCTATGGGAAAAGCGATCAGCCTTTTATACACACCAAGTGAAAGGTTTGCTCTTTAAAATTTCAAACGACTTGTTAATATCTCATTTCAGGAAAACCCAAAGACAGGTGAGTTTTCAACTTCAGTTAAAAATTGAATTCGCTCCTCAGACCCCCGAAGACCAGATGCAGTTTGAAGAATTGCAGGAAAAATGCGACCTTGCTCTTCGTATCATGCCCGAAAAGCAACGCACGGTTTTCCTGATGCACCGCATCGATCAACTTAAATACCACGAAATAGCTGAACAACTCGGATTGAGTGTAAAAGCCGTGGAGAAACGCATGAAATTAGGGCTTGAATTTTTAAGAAAAAACATAATTCGTTGAATGATAAAAAATTACATATCGACAAAAAGCTAAGTCAAAACGACTTAGACGATTTCCTCCGCAAAGTGGAAGTGCCTTACAATCAGTCGAAGGCAGCAGTGTGGGAGCAGCTCTCGGAAAAACTCGATAAACAGCCGGTTCGCAAACACAGAACCCTGTTTACTCCGTCGAATCTGACTTTGGCAGCCACACTGCTTTTGCTAGTCGGACTGGCTATGGTGCTGCGTTTTTATTCTGCCAAAATACAGACTCCGGCAGGCAAGCACCTGGTTTTCGCCCTTCCCGACGGATCGGAAGTTAACCTGAATGCCTCCTCCTCAATAACCTATCACCCCTGGTGGTACCGGTTTTCACGAGAGATTGATTTTGAAGGAGAAGCCTTTTTTACCGTAAAAAAAGGTCGGCCATTCAGCGTGAATTCCGAAACCGGAACAACTGAGGTGCTGGGAACGAGTTTTAATATTTTTGCCCGTTCAAAAAGCTACGAGGTACAATGTATTACCGGAAAAGTAAAGGTGATTTCGCCTACACGAAAGGAGGTAGTGCTGTTGTCAGATTACTCAGCCAGCATTGCTCCCGATGGCCAGATTATGGTGAAAAAGAACCCGAAAAGCCATGCTTCCATCGATTGGGTAAACAATAAATTTAGTTTTACTTCCGTTCCTTTGTATGTTGTATTTCAGGAGGTTGAGCGTCAGTACAATGTCACCATCCAAACAGGTATATCTGCGGAACTTATCTACACAGGCCATTTTCAGGGTCAACGTGAGGTGGAGGAAGTGCTGGAACTGTTGTGCAAACCTTTTGGCTTACAGTTTGAAAAAATCTCGGAACGGAAATATCTGGTTAATTAACATGCCCTCAGGTGTATAGAATTATTTTGGTGCTTATTTTGTTGTCGTGGATTTCGGTGCAGTTGCGCGGACAAGCGGTGCATGTTTCGGCACACGATGAACCTTTGAACAAAGTGCTCACCCGACTAATTGAGGAGTATAACGCCAGCATATCCTTTAACGACAAAGCTTTATCAGCATTTCAGATTACCCTCACCGGGGATTTTGGTTCGGTGCAAGAGGCCGTGGTGCGTCTGATTAAAAAACTCCCATTGCAACTGGAACTTCAGGACGAAGTGGTAGTCATTTTTCCGGCCGCTGAAGAAGTTCAAGTCAAGCGACGGTGGTCGATTTCGGGAAAAGTGTATGAACAACAAACTGGAGAACCCCTCCCTTACGCTCATGTGCTTGTCAATGGAAGGGGTTTGGTGACAGATTTAACAGGGCATTTTTCTTATTTCTCTGATACGGATAGCCTCTTTCATACGCAGGTATCGCATCTGGGTTATTACATCCTCGATACTGTTTTCACCGGAGATACTAAGGTCGAAATCCCCCTTGTTGCGGCCAGCATTGGCTTATCTGAAGTAGTAATTGAAAACCGGGTGGTAGAAACAGCCGGACAGTACGGTCAAAAAGCCGGACTCATCAGGCTGAATCACCGCATAGCCGGATTTCTTCCGGGTTATGGCGACAACTCGGTGTTTAATCTACTTCGGTTACAACCCGGTATCCTGGCGTCTGGCGAACAAACCAACGAGCTCATCATTTGGGGAAGCTACGAAGGGCAAAGTAAAATAGTCTTTGATGGGTTTACCATCTATGGACTGAAAAATTTTAACGACAACATTAGCTCTTTTAATCCTTTGATGGCTAAAGATATAGAGATTTTCAAAGGAGGTTATGATGCCACCATAGGCGACAGAGTCGGTGGTATTGTAAACGTGTCGGGAAAGATGGGGAATATCCGGCAGGTGTCATTCGAATTTGCCATCAACAACATGACCATCAACTCTTTGATTGAAATTCCTGTGGCCAAAAAGGGGTCACTTATCCTCGCTTTTCGTCATACCTATTACGACCTGTACGACCCCGAAGATTTGAATTTTCTGGTTGTCAGAAACACTGATTCCGATTCCACCAACGATGTCGATCTGACCATACAGCCCGATTACAAATTCAGAGACATCAACATCAAATACACCACCCGATTAGGTAAGAATAATGACCTTTTTTATGTAAGTTTTTACGGTGGTTCCGATAAATTCAGCTATCAGATCGACGAAGCCTATGCACATTATCAGTTGCTTAAGGAAACCAAAGAGGAAAATTCTCAAAGTGGGGCGGCCCTGTTTTATGGCAAACAATGGAGTGATAGGGCGCGCACAAATTTTACTTTTAGCTATTCGAGCGTTCGTTCACAGTTTATAAATGATTTCCGGTTAATTTTTCCACAGATAAGCCAGGTAAATCAGGTGGCGGATAAACGTACCGACAACAGGTTGGGCGAGTCATCGCTGAAGGCAGACAATATTTTTACCATTGGCGGTAGGCATTCGCTACAAACAGGAGCAGAAATCATTACCAACAAGGTGGAATTGGTTGAAGATACTTTTGCTGTTAAATACCTCGACATGCAAAGCAATTCACCCCGGCTAAATCTTTATGCACAAGATGTAATCTCGATTAGACCGTGGGCGGTGTTTACCCCTGGGTTACGGCTTACCTTAGCGGGGCTCACCAAAAAAGTTTATGCCGATCCCCGCATGTCGTTGTCGCTGCTCCCCGGCAAGAACTGGACCATTAACCTCGCCTGGGGGATTTATCACCAATACATTGCCCGCAGTTCTGTAGTGGATGCGGGAGGTAATTACAAGTATTTGTGGGCGGTATGCGATGGGGTGGAAGTGCCGGTGCTTTCGGCCCGACATTATGTGATGGGGACTTCGTTTCATGCCTCAGGCTTTACTGTCGGCGTGGATGCCTATTATAAAAAGGTGAACGGACTTACCCGCTACATTCAGTCTGCCGTGTATCAGGTGCAGGATGTTTTTACCGGAAAAGGTCGAAGTTACGGTGTAGATGTGTTGTTGAAGCACGACTTTAGGGCACATTCCTTTTGGGTGACTTACTCGCTTAGTCGCACAGAAGAACTGTTTTCCTATTTCCTCAATGGCCAGTACCGCCGCGCGCCACAAGATCAGACCCACGAAATCAAGGTAGCCGGGTCGCTCAACTTTGATCCCTTTTTCTTCTCAATGGATTATGTATACGGATCGGGTTTCCCCGATTATTTATACGACAGATCACCCACTTCCAATAGCAGTCAATTGCCCACCAACTACAGTCGTCTGGACGTGGCTGCCGTATACAAATTTCTCAACCGAAGGTTGCAAGGCGAAGTTGGTGTATCGGTATTAAACGTGTTGAACCGTGAAAATTTTAAACCGGAGAATTTTGAAAGAATCCCGGCAGGCCAAACAAGCAGCATAAACTTATATGCCGAGGCCATTCCTTTTACACCGACGCTGTTTTTGAAGCTTTATTTGTAAATCGCCTGTTGTGATACTTTTAATCCATCTTGCTCAATTACAATTATATATACTCCTTTTGGAGTGCCTTGTTGTGGTTGCCATACAATGGTCTGTGTTTCCTGATTTTGATAATTAATGGTTTTATTCCATATCGATTTTCCTGAAAGTGAGCAAACCGACAGCATAATGGGGGAATTCTTAAAAGCTTTTATCTGAATGGTCATTTGCGTTGAAAATGGGTTAGGCATCACTTGCATTACCAATGGATTCTCGGGGCTTATTACATTAATACCACTGCCCACATAGGCTTTGGTTTTTGAAAAATACAATGGTTGATGCTGATTGCGTTCTGACTCCCAAACCGCATACACCCAATTGCTTTCAGGGTGGGTAACTTCACCCCAAAACACCTCTGGGTTTTTATCGGTTACATTGTTTCTGGTAATGGCCAGTGTGTCAAATTCATATCCATAGTCGCCTAGCGAGCTGTATATTTCGCTTTGCTCATCCAATCCGGTTGAATAAACCAGTACATGCGGTTGGCCGAAATATTTGGCTACCATCCAGTCCCACAGCACCAAAGATGGATGTTTTATGTGAGTTAACTGCTTAGTATTGTATTGGTTTATACTTGGGTTGCTATGTTGAGAGTAGGTGAAAATTTGATCGTTTTTTACCCAGATTGGATCTGCAAAATAGAAAAATGTTTGGTTGGCTACATTTAAATCGAGGCAATTGCCTGTGCTGTCTATAGCCATCAGTTCGTCCCAGTAATACCCCGATCCTATCTGGTATTTTTTTAATCTGGCAAATATGTGTAGCGAATCACCCTCCCATTTCTGAAAATAGGCGGCTTCCTCGCTCAGGCGAAAAGTTTCAATATTTCCAGAGTCCAGGACAAGGTTTTCGGCTAAGAAAATGGTGTCGACACCTCCATTAATTTGCGATAGCATGGCCGACTCATCTTCCATCCAGCCCAGGTTGCCTGAATATAGATTTAAGTCAGATTTGTAAGTGTCAGAATTAGTTAAAGGGTAAGTATTTGTCACGTTAAGGTCGTTGTCAAGTTTATAGGCCATGATGTTCATTGTGTTTTGGATCTGGGTAAAACAGATGAGGTAGCCTATAAAGTTATTATTATACGATTCAAGAAAATGAGGGTGGGTGTAGCTTGCGTTTCCAATTAATACTGATTTTTCAGGTGCCATGGTAGTGAAATTGCGAAACCAGATGCCTGCATTGCAAGTGTCGCAGCTCCTTTTTTCGTAAAATATGCCAAACTCCGAATAACTTAATAAGACGCCCGCTGGATTGCTGTTGAAGCTAACCGAATCACTTACTGGCTGTGGGTCATCCCAGTCGTAAATATCCTGTGCATGAACAGAGTAAATGGCACTCCATAGTAAGGCAAATTGAAAAATCAGGAGGTGTATTGTCTTCATGGTTTTTAGTTAAAAATGAGTTGTAAAGGTATCATTATTTTGTTTTTGTATAGCGATAAACGGTGATAATAATCTTTGTAAAGAAAAATTTTCATTTTCGTTTGAATATTTGAAAAATTATACCGTATTTTGCACTCCCTTTTTGAACACCATTTAAACTAAGGAAAGATGTCAAAGATTTGTGAAATTACCGGAAAAAAAGTGATGACAGGAAACAACGTAAGTCACTCAAATATTAAAACCAAGAGAAGGTTTCAACCCAATTTTCAGACCAAGAAATTTTTTATTCCTGAAACCGGTGAATGGATTGTTTTGCGTGTAAGTGCCAACGGTTTGCGCACCATCAACAAAAAGGGCATCAGTGCTGCTTTAAAAGAAGCCTACGCCAAAGGCTATTTCAAGATATAATTTTGTAACGCATATCAAAAAAAAACTGTACCGGCCATCCGGTACAGTTTTTTTTGTGCCACTGTTTCGCTATAAATTGCGTTTTATCAACTCAGAAATGCTGTCGGAGAGTTTATTGAAAACTTCTTCACGAGATCCGTCGGCATCCACGCGGTGGAATTTATTTTGTTTCTGATAGAAGTCGATTACAGGTTCGGTTTTTTCGCGGTATTGTTCAAGTCGGTTCACGATAAGGTCGGTACTCATATCGTAGTTGCGCGCCGAGTCAGGGTCTTGCGCCCGGGCCGAGAGTCTTTTTAAGGCCGAAAGTGTGCCAATTTTTAACTCAATCATCGCCGATACGCGCATGCCATTGCGTTGTAGCAACCCATCGAGGATGTATGCCTGTACAATGGTTCGGGGGAATCCTTTAAAGATAAACCCGTTGGCGTCGGGATATTTTTCAATGTTGTCGGCAATGAGTTGAATAGGTATTTCGTCGGGGACGATTTCGCCACGGTCCATAAAAGGTTTGGCTATTTTGCCGAGCTCAGTGTTGTTGGCGATTTCTTTACGCAACAGTTTTCCGGTGGAGATATACACCAGGTTGTGTTTTTTCGCCAGCATATCGCCTTGTGTTCCTTTGCCCGATCCGGGTTTGCCGAGGAGGACAATGTTGGTATATTCTTTTTCTTTGTTTTTTTCGATAACATCTACAATGCTGGAAAAAATCTCGTCTATAGTCCCAACCCCGTTGAGTGGGATATATTTATCTTGTTTTTGGTAGTAAGCGGCTACGGGTTTGGTTTTATTTTCGTACTCCTGTAGTCTGATTTTTATCACCTCGGCCGTATCGTCGGCACGCCCTGAAGTTTCGGAGCGTAGCAGCAGACGGTGAGTAAGTTCCTCGTTAGGCACTTCCAGGCTCAGCATCATATGCAGGTTGGTGTTGAGTTTCAGGAGCAAGCCATCGAGAATATAGGCCTGAACCACCGTTCTGGGAAAACCATCAAAAAGAATCCCTCTCGAGTGGGTGTTCGTGGTAATTCGTTTTTCGATCAGCTGCACGATCATCTCATCAGAAACCAATCCGCCATGGTTGATGATTTCCTTTGCTTTTTTACCGATCTCAGAGCCTTCCTCTATCTCTGTTCGGAGTAAATCCCCGGTTGAGATATAAGTCAGGTTGTATTTCTCAAGCAGTTTTTTCGATTGCGTCCCTTTACCGGCTCCCGGAGGGCCAAATAGCGCTATGTTTAGCATAATATGTTGAATTAGTGTTCGGCAATTTTATAGATGTCGGGCAGATTCCGGCCCTGACCGTTGTAATCCAGACCATAACCCACGATAAAATCGTTTGGTATTTTGATACCAATGTAGTCGATAGGATAGTCTTTTCTAAAAGCATCCGGTTTAAAGAGCAGGGTGGCAATTTTTACTTCAGCAGCCCCCATTCTGTTTAAACGGTCGAGTACTTTGTCTATGGTTATTCCGGTGTCGATGATGTCCTCGACCACCACCACCGTGCGACCACTGATTTCCTCGTTAAAACCAATGAGTTCGCGCACATGCTCGGTTGTTTGGGTGCCTTGATAGGAGGCTAGTTTTACAAAACTTACCTCACAAGGAATTTCGATTTTTTTTAGCAAATCGGCTGCAAACATAAAGGCTCCGTTAAGGATAACCAAAAACAAAGGATTAGTTCCTTCTAGATCCTTATTCATGGAAGTGGCTACTTTTTCAATCGATAAGTCGATGGTGCTGTAATCGATAAACTCTTCAAAGTAATGGTCGTGAATTTTTATGCGTTTCATGTGATACTCTTTTTACAAATTAAGTCAGCCATAATATCTTCTCACCCTTAAAAGCTATACAAATCCGTTATCATGGCAATACATCTGGTTACGTGCGATTTGTTGCGGTACAATGTAAAAGCAACAAATTAGAAACCGACAAAGATAATACATCAGTAATATTATCCGACGGCTATTTTATTATTTTTGCCGCAGGTAGCTTAAAAATGAGATATATGAAACCAGTAGTGAGCATAATCATGGGCAGCACTTCCGATTTAAAGGTCATGGAGAAGGCCGCCATTTTTTTTGATGAGATGGAAATTCCATTTGAAATTAACGCCCTTTCGGCACACCGGACGCCCGAGAAGGTAGAACATTTTGCCAAAAATGCCGCCGCAAACGGCATCAAAGTAATTATTGCAGGTGCAGGTATGGCCGCTCATTTGCCTGGTGTTATTGCCAGCATGACTTCTGTTCCTGTGATAGGTGTACCCATCAACGCGAGCCTTGATGGCATGGATGCCTTATTGGCTATCGTGCAAATGCCTCCCGGAATACCGGTGGCTACCGTGGGGATAAATGGCGCTTTGAATGCCGGAATCCTGGCCGCCCAGATGATCGCAACGGGCGACGAAGCGATGATGCGCAAGTTGGTGGTCTACAAAGAGGCCTTGAAAGAAAAAATTGTGAAAGCCAACGAAGAGCTCAAAGAAATTAAATTCCGTTTCAAGACCAATTAAAGCCAATTAAAACCTGGTTTAATAACTTGTCGGATAATTATCTATACGGTTGTTTCGTGAGAGGAATTACAGGCTTTCGTTTTTTCTGATCATGAGTATTCCGTCACGAATCGAAAGCATTACCTGCTCTACGCGTGGATCGTTGGTTACCATTGTGTTGAGTGTAACAATGCCAGCAGTTTCTTTTTCGGAGGAAGCTTCGGCATTCAGTACTTTACCACTCCACAACACGTTGTCGATCAGCATAAATCCGCCGGGTTTGAGTTTCTCAATCGCCAAGCGGTAATAGTTAGGATATTGTTCTTTGTCGCCATCCACAAAAATCAAATCGAACTCTGACGTCAGTCCGGGAATGATTTCCAGTGCGTTGCCAATGATTAACTCAATTTGCTGTGCCTGTTCCGATTGCGAAAAGTGTTTATGTAAGGTGTTTTCTAACTCCTCATTTATTTCGATGGTGATTAGTTTGCCTTCTTTAGTTAATCCTTTGGCCAGTGCCAGCGCCGAATAACCTGTAAATGTGCCGATTTCGAGAATTCTTTTTGGTTTCATCATCCTAGAGATAAACTCCAGGAATTTGCCTTGCACTTTTCCTGAGAGCATACGCGGGTAATAGGTGGTAAGGTGGGTGCGGCGGTTTACTTCATGCATTAAAAAATCTTCATCGGAAGTATGGTCGTCGAGGTATTGTTCTAATGCCGGATCTATCATATTATTTGCTTTCGTACAACAGGGTGCTTAACTGGCTGAAGTCAAAAACTTCGTTGGCAACGGCCATGATGTCGGCACTGGTAATTTGTTCCATTTCTTTGAGCAATTCTTCCATGCTTTGCACGCGATCGTATATCAAATGTGATTTGGCAATGCCGAGCATTTCGTTTAAAAACGATTCACCATTGATGGCTACCTGGCCTTCGATTTGTTTTTTTGCTCTGTGCAACTGAATGGTACCCAGTGGTTTTTCTTTAAGTAGACGCAATTCGTTTTTTATAATCCGGAGGCTTTTATCGACCAGCTTTTTTTCTGTACCGAAATAAATGCCAAAGACTCCTGTGTCAGAATAGGGTTGGTAATACGATTCGATGGTATACGCGTAACCATATTTTTCGCGCAGGGTCATGCTTAGCCGGCTGTTTAAGGTAGGCCCACCTAAAAGATTACTTAACAATAGCAATACAAACCGCTTTTTGTCATTTTGGCCATAAGCCCGATTTCCTGTGATACAATGTGCCAGGTGCGATTCTTTTGACATCGACTGTTCACGCGGTTGATAGTGTGCAAAGGACTGTCTGGGTTGTTTTTTGTCGGTGGCAAGGTAGCTGCTAAAAAAGCGTTCAGTCCATTTAACCAGCTGTTTCATCGTCAGGTTTCCTACTGATGCGATAACCATTTGGTTGGTACTGTAGTTTTTTCCATAAAACCTCAGCAAATCTTTTCTCGAAAAGGAGCTTACCGAATCGATATCGCCCAGGATATTTCTGCCAAGGGGATGTCCCTGAAAAACAAGGTTTTCAAAATCATCGAAAATCAACTCCGAAGGGCTGTCGTTGTAAGAGTTTATTTCATCAATAATGACTTCTTTTTCTTTCGAAATTTCTTTGTCAGGGAACACAGAGTTAAAGGCTACATCAGCGAAAAGCTCCAGACTTTGCTGGTATGATGGGGTTAGAAACGAAGCATAAACGCAAGTTTCTTCTTTGGTGGTGAATGCATTCAGGTCGCCACCGTTGTTTTCGATAAGTCCTAAAATATGGTGGGCTTTCCGTTTTTTTGTGCCTTTAAAAATCATGTGCTCCATGAAGTGCGCCATTCCGCTTTCGTGCGGTTGTTCATCGCGTGAACCTGTGTTTGCCATCAGGCCGCAATGGGCTACCGGACCGGGTATTTGTCGGTGTATAACCTTGATTCCGTTGCTAAGTAGGTGATATTGGTAACTCAATGAAAAAATTTTGGCGAAGATAATAACTATTCCTGAAGTCGAATGTTAAAGGTAAGCTGAAAAATAACTACTTTTGATAGGTGAAATAAACCTAAATGTAGTTTGTTATGTTTGTAACGCTGAAAAAGATCAAGATCAGATACAATCTAATTCTGTTTTTCCTGTGTTTTATATTTGTGTTTGTCATCGGATTGTTCCGAAACATTGTTTGGATTGAGGAGTTGTACAGCCTGAGTGTTTCAGGGATATTTTTTGCGTCTATACTCAGTGTTACCGACAAAAGGATAAAGTATCTATACACAGCCATACTCATCACAGTGCTTACCTGGGTTTCCACTTATTTCAAACTGGATGTCATACAGCATCTTACCTCCATGGCAGCCATTTTATTTTTTTTGTACATCATCGTGGTGTTGGTCATTCAAATTGCACAGAGTCATCATGTAGGTGCGTTGGAATTCCTTAAAGCCGTGAACATTTATTTTCTTTTTGGCATTATTGGCGCTATTATTTTCCGCACCATCTTTATTGCTGACCCACAGGCCATTAGTTTCAACGATGGGTCGCATTACCAGGCTACTGATTTCGTTTATTTCAGCTTCGTAACAATGACAACAGTGGGTTATGGCGACATAACGCCGTTGTCGCCATTAGCACGCAATATATCTATCTTTCTAAGTTTCAGCGGTCAGCTTTACCTCACCATGATCGTTGCGTTGCTGGTAGGCAAATACATTACCGGAGGCCCGATGACTGCGCAGTATCCCACAACAGCCATACAGCCGGGTTTGCCGCTTTCAAAAGATGTGGTAAAGGCCACCGATCCTAATGAACCGGTTTCGACGAAACCAATAATAAACGATCCCGGAAAACCGGAATCGTTATAAGGGGAATAAAGATTTTTTTGTATTAATCCCAGTTCAGGATACGACGGAAGTCGAACTCTTCGGGGTGTTCCACGAAGGCCTTCGCTGCTTCATAGTCGCCTGGTTCGATAAATTGTAATCCGTATTGGATCACCAGTCTGGTTTTTTCTGATTGCATATCCACCAGTCGTGGTTTAACTTTTCCGTTTTCATCGGTAACCTCATCAAGGTAAAGCGGTGCTATGTTTCCAACATTGTCGGCCGTGACCATGCATCCCGTACGTCCTTCCTCGAATAATTTCTTAACCCCAATCCCTAACATGCTGCAATACAGCAAATCGTAAGCCGTGGGCTGCACACACCTCAGCTCATAACCCAGTTCCACAGGACGGCTTTTTACCTTTAGTCCGATTTTTTTGAGTTTGTTCTGAAGCAGGATGTTAAAGATGTGGGCTTTGCTCACGTTGCCCAGCTCGGGATGGCCATGTTCATCAAAGGTAAAGGTGATGCCGGAGTTGGTAATTTCCTCGTCGCTCATAAAGTGGAAAACCCCTTCGCTTACTATGGAAGTGCCGTAGTCGATGCCGCTCAGTTTACGTTTAAGTATGGCCGAGATGAGTAGGTTGGTAATGCGGTCGAGGCTTACGGGAACTTTGTCGAACATTTCGGGAATAATAATCATAGGGAACTGACAAGCAGCTCCAATACCAAAAGCCAGGTGTCCGGCTTCGCGTCCCATAGCGGCTACCACAAACCAGTTGCCGCTGGTGCGGGCATCTTCGTAAATGGTTTTGGCAATACGAACACCCTCTTGTTTAGCACTTTGATAGCCGAAAGTAGGAATTCCTACTGGCAGCGGTAAGTCGTTGTCGATGGTTTTAGGCACGTGAATATTTTGAATGCTCACATCATGTTCACGCAAATATTTTGAGATGCGATTTGCCGTGGAGGCTGTGTCGTCGCCACCGATGGTGACAAGCAAAACTACATTGTTTTCCACAAAAAAGCGAGTCGAAAACTCATCGTCTTTAGGTTTATGCCGACTCATCTGTAAGGCCGAACCGCCCCGTTTGTGGATGTCGTCGGCGAACTTAAAATCAATTTCCTGAATTTTCGGATCGTCGGCAAACAATCCCTTATACCCCTCGTGAATACCCAAAACATGGTATCCGCTTCTAAGGAAAACAAGCGCTACCGAGCTGATTACTGAATTTATACCCGGGGCTGGTCCGCCGCCGCACAAAATAGCTATCGATTCTTTCATTTTAAAAGTGTAGGTTTAGTCTTAGCCGACAAAGATAGTAATTTCGTTAAAGGTAAAAAGGAGTAAACACGAAGTGTCTAAAAAGTTACCAGCCAGCATCAACCATGAAGAAAGTTCAGTTAGTCAGCTCGTTACGTTGTAGCGCTATTGTAGACTAACACCTGAAAAGTCGATCGGCTGCGTTGTTCCACGAAAATTTTCTTGCCTGCTGTAATTTCCGCTATGAGCTCAGGAGTGTAATGTCTCAGCGTAATCAGCTGTAGCCCTGTGTTATATTTCACCTCAAAATCTTGTTCCAGGTCGGTAAGCAGTTGTGACAGCTTTTGGGCGTGATGATCGAAGCAAACTGAAAAGCTCACGGCTGAATGTTGCATCATGTTGATATGAATCTTGTTACGGCTGAAGGCGGCAAACAAGCGGGTAAGGTTATCTTCTGCAATGAATGAAAGATCTTTGGTGTTTATCGAAAGCAACACCTGGGCATCTTTCACAATGATGCTGTGCAACTTTTCGTCGTGATGTGCGCTATTCGAAATGCAGGTAGGCGGTATGTCGGGGTTATAAAACGATCTAACATAGAGCGGTATACCTGATTTTTTTATAGGTTGAATGGTTTTCGGGTGAATGATGGTAGCGCCGTAGAAGGCCAGTTCGATGGCTTCGTGGTACGAAAGGGCATCGAATTTAACACAATTCGGAAACCGGTTCGGGTCGGCGTTCATTAATCCGGGCACATCTTTCCAGATGGTCACTTCATTGGCCTGCAACAAGCTCGCCAGGATGGCGGCGGAAAAGTCAGAGCCTTCGCGCCCCAGCGTGGTTATCTCTCCCTCACGACTGCTTCCGATAAAACCTTGGGTGAGCACCACATGTCCGTTATGAAGCAGTGGAGGTATTGTTTTTTGCACCGCTATTTCCGAGTTCACCCAATCGATGCCGGCATTGGTGTGGTTGCTGTTGGTGACGATGAGCGAGGTGGCCGGAACATTTTTCAAGGCAATTCCTTTCGCCAGGGCTGCATGTTCTATCAGAATTCCGGCTAGTTTCTCGCCATGCGACACGATGCGGTCGTAGGCTTGAAAATTGTCGCGATAGCTGTTGTTCAGATCTTCCCAAAGCTGCGACATTTCTTCATCAATTGCCTCAATCAGGGTTCGGTTGCCTTCGGCAAAGAGGGCCATGGCCAGTTGAAGGTGTTGTTGCTTTAGGGTATAAAAATTATTTACCAGTGCTGTTTTATCCTTTTCGAGCCGCAGTTCAACCAGCTGTTCGAGGGCATTGGTGGTTTTGCCTATGGCCGACACCACCACCACCAAAGGTTCGCAGCCGAACTCCTCCATGAGGGAGATTACTTTATGTATGCCCGAAGCGTTTTTAAGCAGCGCTCCCCCGAATTTGAATACACGCGTCATAGCTGTCGTTATTTTGTAAGCAGACGGTAAGTTACTTTTTTTCTTTGATGAGCCCTTTTCGGAATGCTGCCAGCAACATCTTTAAGTCGGTAACCTGTTCTTTTAGCACAACCCCGTTGTCGGTGTCTCTAACCCGTTTTCGCGAAGCATTGGTTTCGACAAAAACCCTGTTCGAGATGATGTCTTTTTCTTCTTTTATGGCTTTTTCTTTCGATTCAAAAGGTTGGTGTTCTACTAAAACCAACCCGTACGAGTTGTAAATCAGCGTGTAACCTGAAACTCCGGTTACCGATTGATAAGGAATTGACATGCCTCCATCTATAACAAAAAGTTTTCCGTTGGCTTTAATAGGGCTCTCGCCCTTGATTACTTTTACCGGAACATGTCCGTTGATGATGTGGGCGGTGGATGGATTAAGGCCGAATTCGGTTAGAATTTTATTGCAATCTTCCTCATTTTCAAAAGCGAGTTTGTAGTAAGGATTTCGGTTTTCGGCATGTGTTTCCTTGTCGGCAACAAAATACCTCTCAAAGGTAGCCATTTTGGTTTTTCCGTAAAGCGGCGAAAGTGGACCACACCACAGGTACCACATGTAGTCGAGCACCTCATCGCCCTGATCTAGGGTGGCACTTTGGTAGTAGCCTTTGCGTGCTACCCGGTCGAAGTTGTCGCAGAGCGCTTTCCCGGTATATTTTTTACCTTCAATTTCAAAAGCGGCAAACTCACCTTTTTCATTCATAGGGATACAGCCATGATAGAGCAGGTTTGTATTGTAGGTGAGGTACATGCTTCCGTTGGTGTACAGGAAGTTAATGTGTTGTTGCAGACGCTGACTGCTTCTGAAACTTCCGGTTAATTTGTCCATCAACGCTTCTTCTTTTTTGCTTAGCCTGAAAGGGTTGGCAGGGTCGATGGTCGGAAAATTTTTGTCGAGCAGCTCGTGGGTATGGCCGGCAATGGTAATGGTGCCATTTGCAAAGTCGATATTGTCGAGGATCATGCGGTCGCTCATCTCAAAACGAGGATTTCTGAGAATGATTTGTCCTTCCAGTTTAAACTGAATGATGGAAATGGCTTTTTGCATTTGTTTAACCAGTTCCAAATCAGTTCCTTTGGCCTCTGTTTTGGGGGTAAACAAATCGCACGGGTCGTTTTTGTAGGTCTCCATGGCAAATTTCGCCAGTGGAAACAAGTTTATGCCATAGGCATCTTCCAGGGTGTCCTGGTTGTTGTAACGCAACGAAATACGCAGCACATTGGCAATAAGTGCCTGATTTCCGCTGGCAGCACCCATCCAAATAATATCATGATTTCCCCACTGAACATCAACGCTGTGGTAATGCATTAGCCTGTCCATTACTTTTTCGGGAGCTGGTCCTCTGTCGAAAATATCGCCAATAATATGAAGTCGGTCGATGAGCAGACGTTGGATAAATTCGCAGAGTGCAATAATAAAAGCTTCGGCACGTGAGATACTGATAATAGAACTGATGATGGCTTCGTAATATTCTTCCTTGTCATCACCACTCTCGTTGAGTAATTCGTCAATGATGTAGGCAAAATCTTTGGGCATGGCTTTTCGCACTTTCGACCGCGTATATTTAGATGCCGAAGCCCTGGCCACATTGGCCAAACGTTGCAAGGTGATACTATACCACTCGTGTATATCTTCTTCCTGTTTTTTTACCAGACTCAGTTTTTCTTCGGGATAATAGATGAGCGTGGCCAACAAATCCTTTTCTTTTTTGCGGAGTGTTTTTCCGAACACATCTTCAATTTTTCGTTTTACCACACCCGAAGCATTGGCCAGCACATGGCTGAACGTATCGTATTCACCATGAATATCCGATAAAAAATGCTCTGTTCCTTTAGGCAGGTTGAGTATGGCTTCCAGGTTGATGATCTCGGTAGAAGCCGATTGCACGTTCGGAAAAGTTTCGGCAAGCAATTGAAGGTATTTCAACTCACCCTCTAGCTCGGCGGTGGTGTAGGCATGGGCAGTAGTTTTCTTCATCAAGTTCAGGGTTAAATAACAAACCGCAAAGTTACGAAACCAATTGATAACTGCCAAGAAATCGAAAATGGCACTATAAGTATCAAATTAGGGCAAACAACGGCATACAGCCACCAAAGCTGTTAAATGAATTTTAGTTAAAAGATGTCAATTATCCACCAGGCCAACAACTTTTCCAAAGTTTGTAACTTTGGAAAAGTTACAATTACCCCCTGTTTGGAGGTATTAAAACAGGCTATTCGCTTATCTTACTTACTTTTCCGTTTTGAAGTTGGTATTTTTCCCGGCTTTCAGGACAGGTGGCCAACCCTTGGTTGTTGAAATGCAGCCTGTGCCCGTATTCACTCATCCAGCCTGTTTGGCGGGCTGGGTTACCAACCACCAGAGCATAAGCCGGTACTTCTTTGGTTACAACAGCTCCTGCACCTATAAAGGCAAATTCGCCAATGTTGTGCCCACATACAATGGTGGCATTGGCTCCGATGCTTGCTCCCCGTTTAACGAGGGTAGTGGCGTATTGCCCCCTGCGGTTAACGGCACTCCGCGGATTTATTACGTTGGTAAACACCATCGAAGGGCCAAGAAAGACATCGTCTTCGCATACAACTCCAGTATATATGCTTACGTTGTTCTGCACTTTTACGTTGTTGCCTAACACCACATCAGGCGACACCACTACATTTTGTCCCAGATTGCAATGCTCGCCTAATATGCAATTGGACATGAGGTGTGAGAAATGCCAGATCCTGGTTCCTTTTCCAATTTGGCAGTTTTCGTCGATAACGGCCGTTTCGTGTGCAAAATATTCTTTTTCCATGGGTGTTTTCTAAAAAAGGCAAAGCCGGATTTTTGCAAAGATGCAAAAAATCCGGCTGGCCATTTATATTTACATGTTTTCTACTGCACAAATTCCATCACAGCCGCAATGATTTCATCTTGAATGGCCGGAGTTAACTCAGTGTGTATGGGCAGCGACATAACTGTTTCGCTGAGTTTCTCTGTAATGGGGAAATCGCCTTTGTTGTAGCGTGGATCGAGGTAGGCCTTTTGCATATGCAAGGGTACCGGATAATACACCGCGCAGGCGATGCCTTTTTCCGACAGGTGTTTCATTAAGCCATCGCGGTCAACGCCGTTGAGAACTAAAGTGTATTGGTGAAAAACATGGGTGGTGAAACCGGCTGTTTTCGGATAACTGATTTTTTCTGTTTTGGAAAACGCTTCATTATAATACCTGGCAGCTTCAACGCGTGCGGCATTGTACTGATCGAGGTATTTCAGTTTTACATCCAGGATAGCGGCCTGAATGCTGTCGAGACGTGAGTTTACACCAATCATGTCGTGGTAATAACGCACGGTCATGCCGTGGTTTACGATTACCCTCATCTTTGCTGCCAATTCGTCGTTGTTGGTGAAAATTGCACCACCATCGCCGTAAGCTCCCAGGTTTTTTGAAGGGAAAAATGAAGTGCAGCCTATATGTCCTATCGTGCCGGCTTTTTTGGTGCTCCCGTCGGCGCAATAAAAATCGGC
>DJVY01000158.1 GCA_002440885.1 Bacteroidales bacterium UBA6244 | reverse complement strand
TTTTAGGGTGGTGGAGACTATTGCCATTGACAAGACTCCCGTCGAGTAGGACACCCATTTTTCACTTTGCATTTTTCACTTTTCATTTTGCATTTTGCATTTTTCACTTTTCACTTTTCGTCACCTAATTCCTGCTACAGACCAAAACAATTGCGCGAAGCGCATAAACTTGTATGAACAAAAAAGGCTGCCCTTTTGAGACAGCCTTTTTTAAAATAGTTATTCTACAGTCTTTTACAAAGGGGTAACCGTATAACTCATTCCCACGGTATTCATAACAATTTTATATGTCCCAGTAGAACTTGGTGGGGGAATTGATCGGGGATCAGGATCGCTTTCTGTTTCACGATAGATTAACACTCCACTTTCAAAAGCACCATCGGCGTTTGTGCCGTACATTGGAGCCCATGCGCCTTGATTAACGAGAAATTTAAAACCCTCGGTGGCCTCAGCAGACAAAGTGGTTTCTAGTTCAAATATACCAGGAGAAACCTTGGTCATAGGAATAGCTAGGGAGTTATCCCATCCGGCTTCAGTGGCATCGCCTATAACATGCATTGTCTGAGGCACATTGGCCAATTCTACTGTGTAGACTTCATTAGTCAAGTCAAAAGTAATCAAATAATCACCAGCTTCAGGGGGTGCAGGAAGTGCTGCTGGATCAGGAACATCCTCAGTTGGACGATAGATTAATATTCCTGACTCCCAAGTTGCATTTGCATCCGTTCCCCATTGTGGTGCCCATTGCCCAAGAACCACGATAGCCTTATAATATGGGTCAGCAGGATCAAGGGTTGCAACAATCTTATACACATCATTTACTGCATCATATGAGAATTGCAATTCAGGGTTATTGTTATCCCAACCAATGGTTGTGGCCGCTCCAAGCAAATACAAAGGAGGAACTTCGATAGAAGTAGAATAGGGTGTTACTGTATAGGAAGCTATATCAGAAAATGCATCTATGACATTAGAAACATCATTGGCATTTACGTTAGCCTTGATTCTAAAACCAGCTGTAATTACTGTATCCTCGGCGAATTTTGTGCCAATAATTTTCACTATTGCAGTATTTAATTCACCATAGGTAACCGTTCTGGTAGTTTCAGGGAAGGTAAACAGTTCAATTGCTTCGCCCCAATACACCTGGTCAGCAACGGTAGAATCAGCCATGAGAAGTTGCAAAGAATACAAAGGAGAAGGCAGTCCTGATAAGGAATACACAACATCTGACCATTCCAGCGTGGTTAACACCATGTCTGCTGAATCTTTAACCAACTGGAAATGGGTATCGGGTGTAGGAGCCACCAGCCATGCAGGATTTACGGTAGCTTTGATATCCAAAACAGGGGTTCGATCATCTTTTTTACAGCCTGTAAATATTATTACGGCTGAAGCGAAGATCGCTAATAAAATTGATATTTTTTTCATCTCTTTATCCTATTTTTATATTAATAACCTGGATTCTGCGAAACATTAGGATTGGAACTTACTTCTGAATCAGGAATAGGGAAAACATTGTATTTAACATTTGTCGACTGTCCCTGTTTAACATTCCCTTTCCATTGCCAAACGTAAGTTGATTCGCTAAATTTTCCAAAACGAACTAAATCAGTACGGCGGTGGCACTCCCAAGCCAATTCACGGGCACGTTCGTCCAGAATAAAGTCCAGTGTGATATCACTGATTGTTGGAACACCGGCACGGAGACGCAACTCATTGATATAATTAATAGCATCGCCAAGATTGCCGCCTGTGCCACCTCTCACTATGGCTTCAGCATACATTAAGTAAACATCAGCAAGACGGAACATCGGGAAATCAGTATCGGCCATATTACCATCAGAACCATTAATAGTATCACCGTCTACAACTGAGAGGTTAACAAATTTCGGATAGGCATAACCTTCAGCAAAAAGGTTGATGTCATCAATCGAAAGATTCTGACCATCTGTGAAGAAAGTAGCTCGTTTGTCTGTGTTCAGGTCAAACTTTTCGACAAACTCAGGAGTAACGCGTGTTCCTCCCCATCCGCCATTATCACCTGGAACGCCATAATCTGCTTTATCCATTTTTCCACCGATGGCGGCATTAATAATAAAGGTGGTACCTCCATTTGTTCTTTCATGAATACCGTCGAATCGAATTGGGAAAATAATTTCTTGCATGGTAGCGTCAATCTGGTCATTATTAGCCCAGAAGAGCTGTTGCCAGGTTGGGGCTAATTCGTATGACGATCCTATGATTTTGTTGGCATAAACAATACTCTCTGTGTATTTTGGCTGTCCAATGTACACTTCAGCATTCAGATAAAGTTTGACAAGCAATGTCCACGCAGAGGCCTGATCGGCACGACCATATTGTCCAGAAGTTGCCCATTCACGTGGGGCTACCATTTGGGTCTCAATATCCTTCAATTCAGTCTCAATGTATTCAAACATCTGCTGTTTGGTTACACGCGTAGGAAAAAAGTCAGGATCACCGATGGGATCGCTTTCGGTAACAAGAATAGTACCACCAAACATATCTAACCCGTGCCACAAGGATAAAGCTCTGAGAAAACGAGCTTCGAGGCGGTACTGAGCAATTTTTGCTTTCCATTCTGCATTTATTCCACGATCACTCAGGCGACCGTCCTCTGATTGACGCAAAAATTCATTCACCAATGTTACCTGATAAACAATTCTGGCGTACATGGCAGCAATAAACACATCACTGGTTCCCCATTGTTGATAATGAAAATCCTTAATGGTTTGATCTTCCCATGCAATAACTGCCTCATCGGTGGTTAATTCCTGGTGATACCAGAATTGGCGCAGATATGGACTAAAACCGCCATCAATTCCTGAAATGTCGCCTTGTCCATCGCCATCATTACCACCCAGCGCCAACCCTGCATAACACTTGGCCAGAAACTGAGTATAGGCTTCGGGGTTTTTGAAAATAATTTCCGCAGTTACCTCATCCGGATCGATGGGAACAGTATCCAAATCTTTGATACAAGCATTAAAAACAGCTACGATGGCCATTAATGCCAGAATATAAAATATTTTTTTCATTTTGATATCTTTTTAAAATTAAAACTGAAGATTTACACCAAATACCCATACACGTGATCTTGGATACAAATTGTTGTCGATACCACCAAAGACTTCAGGATCAAGTCCATCATAATTAGTAATAACGAATGCATTGTTACAAGTAGCTGAAATCCTGATATTCAATGAATTTTTCAATAAGTTTTCAAATGTATAGCTCAAGGTGATATCATCCATCCTGAAGAAGGAAGCTTCCTGAACAAAATAGTCAGAAAAATATTGAGGAATACTAAAATTAATATCAGTAGCTGACGACAGGACATTACCTGCGTAAGGACCTTCATCGCGATACAACCTATCATAGGTGGCTAATTGAGACTGAGCATTGTTGTAGACATAGTTGCCAAAATTTGCTCTTCCTGAGAAGAAGAAAGCCCACTTTTTATAGTTGAAGGTGTTGGTAATTCCGAAATACAGAGGTGCGTTCGGGTTTTTATAAATGTACTTATCAGAACTATTAATAATACCGTCCCCATTACGATCAACGTAAAGTCCCTGAATTGGGTTTCCATCGTTGTCGTATACTTGCTCATAAACAAAAAAGGAAGAGGCAGACTCACCCACCTGGTGTATCTGGATAACATTGCCCACGCCGCCTGATATTGAACTACTTGAATTTTCCAGGCTTGCCCCATCATACAACATGGTAATCTCGTTTTTGTTGTAGGTGGCGTTAAAGCCTAGCTCCCAGAACATATCCTCGTTAGAAATTATACGTCCATTAATAGCAAATTCAACTCCACGGTTTTCAAGATCACCAATATTTTGGTCCAGATTATTCACAAAGTTTGTTCCTGCCGGAACAGGTGCGTAGGTTAACAGATCAGTTGTTTTTCTGTTGTAATATTCAATAGATCCGTATAATCTGTCGTTGAAGAAGCCATAATCAATACCAATGTTCATGGTAGTGGTGGTTTCCCACTTCAGATTTGGGTTATAACCATTGGGACGGATTATGGTGTCGTAAACATTGCCAAATGGATACATTGAGTACTGGGTTCCAATGCTGTAACCTCCCTGGTAACCATAATATCCACCTACATCTTGTTGACCTGTCTTACCCCATCCGACGCGTAATTTCAACTGTGAAATAACTTTGGAGTCGCGCAAGAACCCTTCTTCATTGATTTTCCATGCCAAACCAACTGCAGGAAACAGTCCCCAGCGGTTGTCTTCCGAAAAACGAGAGGTCCCATCCTGGCGTACGGTAGCTGTAAGTAAATACTTGTCCATAAAACTATAATTCAAGCGTCCGAAGAAGGAAACCAGGAATAATTCACCGCGGTCGATTCCGCTGTTAGGATAAAGTTTTTGGCCAGTAGAATCACCGGTAACGGGGTCAATGTAAATAGGGATATTTTTGTTATCCCAGGTATTTTCATACCAAAAATGTTGCCATGAATATCCTGCCATAACATCAAACACGCTGGCGATGGAAGGCACCTCTTTTTTGTAGTTCAAATAAAAATCGAGCAATTCGTTTTTATTCTTTCCGGTATACTTATTATCGCGACCACCACCACGGATATTATCTGTAGCCCATGCTGCGTAATTGGGTACATAATCAGTTCCTTTGTTGTCGGAATTGTCGATGGCCAAATTAATATTTGCTCTTAAATCAGGAAAGAAATGAAATTTGTAATCAGCTTGAAAATTGCCATAAAAGCGAGTTAAGTCAGATTTATTAGTTCGTTGTTCCAGCAGGGCAACGGGGTTACTAGTAGCCATAGAGTTCAGGCCACCTCCATTTCCCAACCAGGCGTAATATCCCCCGTAAGAGCCATCCTTGCTTAGCACAGGTTTGGTAGGGTCCATCTGAACGGCAGCACCAATAGCGTCGCGGTTGGCGAAGCGGTTTTTAATAAAAGTACCGTTCGCGTTAATGTTAAGTTTTAAATAGCCTTTAAAGAACGAGGGGTTTAAGGCAGCGCTAAGGGTTGTTCTGGTAAATTCAGACGTCTTTAAAGTTCCGTCCTGATCTGTATAACCCATTGATACGCGATAAGGCATTGTTTTATAAGCTCCAGTAGCTGAAAGTGAATGATCCATAGCAAAAGCACTACGGTAAATTTCATCTTGCCAATCGGTATTATAGATGGTGTGGGTGTTTGATGAGTCACTATCATTCCCGGCTACCTGATGTCCGTCCTGATCATAGAAAACGCCTAACATATTCACCTGATTAGGATTCTTCGAGGTAAAAAGTTTAACAAACTCATCAGATGACAAAACGCTGAGAGGCTTAGGTTTTTCATAGAGTGATAGTTTGCCATCATACTCCAGTTTAAAAGGCGAACCTTCACGTCCTTTCTTGGTAGTAATCAGAATAACACCGTTGGAAGCGCGAGATCCATAAATGGCGGTGGCTGAGGCGTCTTTCAGCACGGTAAAGCTTTCGATGTCAGCTGGATTAAGCGCGTTTAATGCACTTCTCGAACCGCTTCCACCTTCACCTGAAGTTACCACTCCATCAATTACAATGAGCGGATTATTGTTTGCATTCAATGAAGATCCTCCACGAATACGAATGGTTGAGGCTTCGCCGGGAGCTCCACTATTGGAAGTGATTTGTACCCCTGCTACTTTGCCGGCTATTAAACCAACAGGATTGGTTATAGCTCCTTTGTTGAACTCATCCTGACCAACAACTGAAACCGAACCGGTAGCATCTTTCTTTTTTACACTTCCATACCCAATAATCACAACACCCTCCAGCGATTGAGCCGAAGACTGTAAAACAACGTTGAGGGTGGTTCCGGGTTGAACTACGAATTCCTGTGTAGCATACCCTACATAAGAAAACTCCAACACCTGGTTGGCATTCACCTGAATGGAATAGTTACCGTTGATGTCGGTAACAGTACCCTGCGTGGTTCCTTTTACAACAATGGTTGCGCCGGGAAGAAACATCCCGTCGGAAGCATCGGTTACTACACCGGTCACTGTTCCGCCTTGCGCAAATGCTGAGGTAACCCCACAGAATAAGATTGCTGCGAGCATGAGCAATTTTGTGGATAAATGTTTAAGCATTGTACATTAGTTTAGTTAATGAATGAATTGAATTATGAAATTTATATTTATGTGTGCTGATTAATTATAAATTTTTGATAAAATTAATACTTTTTAACAAAAGAATAACCAAAACTTAATCCGTGAAAAATGTTTGTTGTTTTTCGTGTGGCATCCCGTCCTGGACAACTACCCTTCATTCTCCTCAAGACGTCTCTGTTTACAGGTCAATAGCTTTGTTCTTCGGTTTTATTATGTTGTTTTTCCGTCTGTTATAAAATAAACAGTCGCTTTTCAATGCAAACAATGGCCGTCCACATCGTATTTTTTAATCGTGAATTCCAAAAATTTCAATCGTTTGCACTGCCTCATTGCCCATTTTTTAACCTGCTATTTGGAATGAATTCTAATAACCAGAACCGCCTACCGAAATCGACCGGAAAGGCTGGACAGTAACTAAACAAATGCAGAAGTGAAAACAAGAAGCCTGTAAAAGAAAAAAATCCCACCCCGACTTTAACATCGGGATGGGATATTTATTTTCACTGGTTTTAATCCAATCACCGCAAAGGTGATGGACATATAAGCGGACTTTAAACCTCCTAACTGCGTGATGTGACCTCCAGCAAATGATACCCAAATTGGGTTTTTACCGGGCCTTGAACGGTGTTTAAAGGCGCACTGAATACCACTTCATCGAATTCGCGTACCATCATCCCCGGCGAAAAGCTACCTAAATCGCCTCCGTTTCGTCCCGACGGACAGGTTGAATATTGTTTGGCTACGTCTGCAAAATCAGCTCCTTTTTCAATTTGCGTCTTTAGTTCGTTGCATTTTTCTTCTGTCGACACCAAAATATGGCGTGCACTGGCTTTTGGCATAATATTGTGTTTTAATGTTTGATAAATATTGTCGGCAAAAGTAAAAAAAGCGGCCAAACATTCAAATTAATCCATCTAAGTTAGGTCATTCCAATTCAAATGAATATTTTTGCAGTCAAACTTAATACCTTATGAATAATTCAATTCTAACACTCGCCCCTCAGTCGGTCTGGCATTATTTCAACGAAATTCTTCAAATCCCCAGACCGTCGAAGAAGGAGGAAAAAATAGTGGCTTACCTGCTTGATTTTGGAAAAACCCATCAGCTGGAAACCCTTCAGGACGCCATCGGGAATGTGCTTATCCGCAAACAGGCTACCCCCGGCATGGAAGACAGACCTTGGGTGGTGCTGCAAAGTCATATCGATATGGTTTGCGAAAAAAACAGCGATAAAGTGCATGATTTCGATAACGACCCCATCGAAGCACGTATCGAAGACGGTTGGGTAAAAGCCAACGGTACCACACTCGGCGCTGACGATGGAATAGGTGTGGCGGCACAATTGGCCATCCTGGCGGCCAATGATATCGCGCACGGACCTATCGAATGTCTGTTCACCGTGGACGAAGAAACAGGGCTTACCGGCGCTTTTGGCCTGGAACCCGGTTTCTTAAAAAGTAAAATCCTGTTAAACCTCGACTCGGAAGACGAAGGACAATTGTTTATTGGGTGTGCCGGCGGTCAGGATACACTGGCTTGGTTGCCTTACGATTACGAGCCTGCTCCCGATGGATTCAAGACCTTCGAAATCATGATCTCCGGCTTGCAGGGCGGCCATTCCGGCGACGATATCAACAAGGGCAGAGGGAATGCAAACAAGATACTAAACCGCTTTCTGTGGGAAAATAAAGCTGAATTTAAAATAAAACTCAATCAGTTCGACGGAGGTAACCTGCGAAACGCTATCGCACGTGAAGCCCGGGCTACCGTGTTAATTCCTGAAGAAAAAGCTACAGCCTTCACCGAAAAACTGGAGAAATACCGCCACACCTGTCAGATTGAATTTGCCATCAACGAGCCGGATTTGCATATCGCCCTGGCAGACACTGAAATGGTTGACGTGGTGATAGATGACGATTCATTCTTCGCCCTCACCAATGCCATTTATGGCTGTCCGCATGGAGTACTGGCCATGTCGCCCACCATGGAGAACTTCGTTCAGACGTCTACCAACCTGGCTTCGGTAAAATTCCAGGATCACGAAATCCAGCTTACAACCAGCCAGCGCAGCTCGGTGGAATCAGAAAAACATGACGCCACCAACATGGTGAAATCCGTGTTCAATCTGGCCGGATGCCTTACAAAGACATCGGATGGTTACCCCGGATGGACACCCAACCCGCAGTCGCCTATCGTGGACTTATCCGCAAAACTTTACCGCGAGTTGTTTAACCAGGAACCAGAAGTGCTGGCCATTCATGCCGGACTGGAATGTGGACTCATTGGCCACAAATACCCCGAAATGGACATGATTTCGTTCGGCCCTACAATCAAAGGAGCTCACTCTCCCGTCGAACGCCTTGACATCCAAAGCACCCAAAAATTTTGGGATCTGCTCATCGAGATACTAAAGAACATACCAAAAGCATAACATCTGTTGTTTTTCAGGAAAAATCAACCCATAACTTATTTTTGTCGCGGGTTGGTTTTTCCGGAAAATTAAGATACCTTTGACCACGTTTGCTAAATCAACTAGAGAAATGGAAATTAATTATCGGTTTTTTAAAACAGTCCTGGTAATCATTGCAGCCGGAATCTGGATGCTGGTGTTTCAGAACGCCGGACTCATTCCTCAAATAGCCCCACAACGTATAACAGCCGACTCGGCAATACTGGTTACCGGCGAAGTGGATGTACTTAATACCGTATTTATAAAAGGTGCCGTCGACGCCAACATCGAAAGTATCAACGGGTACAGTAAGTTTTATAAAGATCCGCGTACCGGGGAGTATTATGTTATTCCAATTACCGATCCTTATCAATAACAGGTGATTATCTGTTTTCACACGACTTTCTTTTTACTACATTTGTCGGCAAAAAGTGCAGACCAATGATAAATAGCTCCCGATTTCTATTGATTCTTCTGGTTTTTATGTTGATAGAATGGCCTGTATCGGTTCATTCTCAGGATACAAGCACAAGTCAGTTAAACATTCAGCTTGCACGCACCAACGACAGCCTCGAAAAGGTGTACCTGCTTAACACGATGGCCGAACGACTCAAGACCAGCGACATCGAAAAAGCCATTTATTATAGTAAAAAAGCCCTCAAACTGGCCAACCAGATAAAATCGCCCGAAGCCTGCGGCATAACCAACGAGCTCATGGGCGAATTGTTCGGGCTTAAAAACAATATCCAGCCTTCGATAAACTATTACCTTATTTCTGCCAAAATATTTGAAGGACAAAACAATCCGGAAAAGCTTAGCACTGTCTACGGTAAACTTGGAATGCTCTACTACCGCAACAACTACGACATACAACAGACCCTGGAATATTTCAAGGAGTCGCTCGAATTCGCCATACAAAGCAACAACAAAGAACTGATCGCCGAAGCCTATAACCGGATAGGAAACATATTTTTCCAACAAGAGAACACCGAAGAATCCCAACAATATTATGTAAAAGCATACGACCTGTTTAATGCCATTGGCCACCGGGAAGGACTGGCCAAAACCTTGAATAACCTCGGCGAGATTTACCGTATCCAGAACGAAACCGAAAAAGCACTGGACTATTATCAAAAAAGTCTTGAAATAAACGAACAGTTGAATAACCTGGACTGGATGGCCATTAATTACCTGAACATGGGCCGAATATACAGCATGCAGGGAAATTTGCAGATGTCGTTCGATTACTATGAAAAAAGTCTGGGTATTTACAACCAGATCAACAACAGTGAGGAAAGGATAAAACTCCAGATACTCATGGGCAAAGAATACCTTACCGCGGGCATGTTTCAAAAGTCGAAAGAGGTGCTTACGGAAGCATACAAAAAGGCTTTTCTGGAGCAAAACTGGGGGCAAATCAGAGATGCTGCCCAGAGCCTGAGCACGCTTTTCGAGGCCAACAACGAAACTGAGAAAGCCCTGTTCTATTACAAAACTTACGCGCGCTTTAGCGATTCTATTCTGCTTAAACAGAAGTCAGACATCGCCATCGAGCTGCAGTCGAGGTTTTTAAACAACATCAAGGACAAAGAAATCCAGCTGAAAGATGCTGAGATACTGCTGCTGAACAACGACAAAGAAATAGACAACCTAAAATTCAACATGATGATTATGATCGTCATCATGGTCCTCATCATCACCGGCATTGTGGTGATGCGCGGGAGAAGCAAGATCAGGAAAGAAAGACTTTTCAGAGAAAAAGATGCCCTGTTGCATCAAAAAACGCAAGAACTCATGAAGTTGGAGCTCAAAAACAAAGACAACGACCTGATGAACTTCGCCCTGCATCTGGTACAGAAAAACCAGGTCCTGGTGCAGATCAAATCAGAGCTGAAAAGCCTCTCCACCAACAGCGATCACGACACCAGCCGAAAAATAAAGGACATGTCGATTCACATCCAGCAACACCTCCAAATACAGCAGGAAATCGATGAGTTCCAGGCTAAGGTAGATCAAACCTACGACGACTTCTTTAAAAAGCTGAAAGCCAACTTCCCCTCGTTGACTAAAAACGAAGAACGCTTATGCGCATTGCTCAGGCTCAACCTGAGCACAAAAGAAATCGCCACGCTGAATAACACCTCGGTAAAAGCCGTTGAGATGAGCCGCTATCGCCTGCGAAAAAAATGCCAGCTCGAAAACAACGAATGCCTGCCTGAGTACCTTCAAAATATCTAACATTCGTTTCGTAGTACTTCCCTGAGTTTTATTCCCTTGTTTATAAAGCGATTAGAATCCATCCTGTAGTACCATTACAATTTATATTGAGTATTAATAAGCCATTTGTAGAAGCCATGTAGAAACAGCTTCCAATTTTACTAATGTCCAAAGTTCTATTTTTGACCCGGTTTCTTACACACCAAAACCATAAGAAATGATAGTAACTGAAAATGCAATCGATTTCGATCTTATTCACCGGTGCATCGAAAATGACCGAAGGGCGCAATATGACTTCTACGAGAAATATGCTCCAAAACTTTACGGTGTTTGTTTACGCTATGCCAAGACCATGATCGATGCTGAAGATATTCTTCAGGAGGGTTTTATTAAGGTGTTTAAATTTTTGAAAAACTACCGTGGCGAGGGCTCTTTCGATGGATGGCTCCGAAAGATTATGGTCACCACCGCCATGAATTTCTACAAAAAGAAAAACCTGGTGAACAATGATGTAGAACCCGAAACCGTACGTACTTTCTACCATGCTGATTATGATGTGGTGTCGGCCATGTCGCACAATGAATTGCTCCAGTTCATTCACGAACTTCCACAAGGCTACCGAACTGTTTTCAACCTCAACACCATCGAAGGGTATTCACACAAAGAAATTGGTGAGATGATGCAGATTTCGGTAAACACCTCTAAATCGCAACTCTCACGTGCCAGATATTCGTTGCGCAAGCGACTCGAGACTCTATTCCACCAGGAATCAGCCTTTTACGGAACAGCAACCTTCCAGGGCACTTATTGCTCCTGATCGCTTCCCACCTGCTGGTGTACCCTTGAAGAAAAGGGACTTTTGTCCTTGTAAAACGTGACAAATAATCCAAACTTCAGGGATAGTACTTCAAAGAAAGATGTTTACCTTTGGGGGCTTTAAAAAAGTCATTAAACCATTTGTTCATGCATACAGCGATACCCCAAAAGAAGGCAAAAAAGGAATATCTTCTTTCGATCTCAATCATAGGTGTTTTGTTTTTTATTTTCGGGTTTGTAACCTGGCTTAATGGAATTCTGATTCCCTATCTTCAAATCGCCTGCGAACTAACCAATTTTCAGGCTTTGTTTGTCACCTTTGCTTTTTATATTTCTTACACGGTCATGGCTCTGCCGTCGTCGTGGATACTTAAAATCACCGGATTTAAAAAGGGAATGATGGTGGGATTGCTGATCATGGCTGCAGGAACCTTGCTATTCATTCCGGCCGCTTACACCCGCTTATACAGTCTTTTCCTGCTCGGACTTTTTGTGATGGGAACGGGACTGGCTATCCTGCAAACAGCATCAAACCCGTACATTACGATAATCGGCCCAACGGAGTCGGCAGCGCAACGCATCAGCATCATGGGCATCGCCAACAAGGTGGCCGGCATGCTGGCTCCCCTCATCCTGGCCTACTTCATCCTTCACGATGGAGATAGCTTTGTAGCTCAACTTGAAGGCCTTGACGCCGTAGAGCGGAACATTCAACTTGATTTGCTGTCGCAGCGGGTAATTGCACCCTATCTGTTCATGACCCTGGTGCTGGCCGCCTTGGCTGTGGGCATCCGTTTTTCGCCACTTCCCGAGATCGAAGACGAAGAGGATAAACCGGGCGATTTTTCTGTCGGCTCTAAGACCAACATCTTCCAGTTTCCGAATCTGGTTCTGGGTGTTTTGGCACTTTTTGTTTACGTAGGAGCAGAGGTTATCGCCGGTGACACCATTATTAGATACGGCATTTCTCTTGGGTTTCCTATTGAACAGGCGAAACTTTTTACCTCCTTTACCCTGGCCGGCATGATTGTAGGTTATTTGCTGGGAATTGCCTTAATCCCCAAAGTGATCAGTCAGCAAACGGCCTTGGCTATCTCAGCTGTGCTGGGAATTGCCCTTAGCGTGTTGGTTATTACCGGAACCCCACTTGTTTCAGTGGTTTCGGTGGCCTTACTCGGGTTGGCCAACGCACTGGTATGGCCGGCCATTTGGCCACTGGCCATTCACGGGCTGGGCAAGTTTATCAAAACCGGATCAGCCATGCTTATCATGGCCATAGCCGGAGGCGCCATCATGCCGTTGGTGTGGGGCAAAATAGCCGACGATTACAGCCTGCAAATCGCATACTGGATATTAATCCCTTGTTACCTATTCATTTACCTGTACGCTACCCGCTGGCATAAACTGCGGTCATGGAAGTAATACAGGGTTAAATTTTTAGAATCTACCGCAATGAAAACCATTAACACTTCTTGCCTATCCTCTGATGAATGCATTGGTATCCAGATTAACGGACTGGGACACTGCAAACGCATCAGCTGCAAATGGCAGGGCATCAGTGCCTGCTCCGGACAAAACATCATCAAAACCGGACGCAACAAACTGGGATACCGCATCGGCCCGGATGGCCTGATCGCTGAAAGTTAGTTTAACTCTTTATAAT